>NZ_VBVZ01000149.1 GCF_005863185.1 Pseudomonas edaphica | reverse complement strand
GAAGGAAAGGTTAACGATCAACGAATGGAGCCAAAATTTATGCCATACAAAGGCACAAGCGCAGCCTCTCCGGAGACGCCATTGAATGCCATATCACCGAAGTTAGCCCCGACCAAGCCACCAAAGGTCTGGCCATAATAAGGCGATAACACGGTGAGCTTCCCAGTGGCGACAGACAGGCGAACGTTTCCGGCGTTCATGCCGACCAAGCCCCCCAGGGTGGCATTGGTGCCACCACTGACCCCGCCAGTTGCCGATGAGTTGGTGATAGAGCTCTGGTTTAAACCGACCAAGCCGCCCACAATTGCACGCACGCCCCCCTGAACGGTGCCACTGGCCATGGCCGATTCAATATGGCTGCTGAAGTTGCTGCCGTGGGTGCCGACAAGGCCGCCGACATAGCTGCTTTCCCCACCCACCACCGCGCCACTGGCTTCAACCGATTGCAACTCGCCAGCATTGGCCCCTATCAGGCCTCCCACCTGACTTGAAATCGACCCGCTGGTTTTTCCGCGAGCCACAGAATGACTGATGGTGCCCTCATAGTTGTTCCCCACCAGACCGCCAACCCGAGCATTGCGCCCGCCTGTGACAGTGCCCAAGGCTTGTGCTGTATCAATGGTGCCGGAAATATTATTCCCCACCAAACCACCAACATTCTCCCCAGCGCTATCCCATACATCGCCGCCAGCCTTGACCTCTTTGAGCCTGCTATTCTGGCTAGTTCCCACCAAGCCTCCGGTACCGATGGCGCCGGACCCTGTAACTTTGCTGGTGGAGGTTGACTGGATGATGTCGCCGTTTTTGCTGAAGCCTACCAGACCGCCCACATTACCGGCACCGGTGCCGCGTACCTCACCCGATGACTCCGTGCGCTCAAGCAAACCGCTGGAGTTGAAACCCACCAGGCCGCCAACATTGACGCCGGCGCCGTTGCCATTTGTCGAACCGGTACTGATGGCATCAGTGATGACGCCACCCTGGTTGGCACCCACCAGCCCGCCAACGCCACCCATGGCGTCTCGCTGCATGGCGCCGCCCACCACGGTATTTGAAACCACATGGTCTAACCGTGCCGTACCGGCTGAGGTCGTAACGTTTTCACCGGCTATACCGCCGATGGCGTGCGTATACGCGTTGCCCGCCACGCGCCCACTGGACACGGCATTTTTGATTGTGCCACCGTAGTTTTGCCCAACAACCCCACCGACGCTGTTCGCCCCGCTGCTGCCAGCGTTGACCAAGAGGTTGCGGGCAGTCACGTTGGACAATGTACCGACGTTCAGCCCCACCAGCCCTCCGATCGCTGCAAACCCATAGGCTTGCGACCCACCATTATTGATAGTCGCACTCGCCAGTGTCAGGTTGCTGATCGTGCCTGAGGAGACCGCAAACAGCCCGCTGTTACTGCCGGTGCTGGAGACCCACAAGTTGCTCACTGTGTTGCCCAAACCATCGAAAACACCTCCGAAGACGGATTTATCGCCAATCGCCTTGAATTGAGCCTCGCGGCCAACGATGTTATTACCCAGCACGTAATGGCCGTTGAGGTTCGCGTTGATGTTCTGTAACTGCGCAAGGTTCTGGATCACGGTGTATCGATCACCATTGGAGGCGTACGTCGCCCCTGCGCCAGACAAGGTCAACTGACCGCCCGTGCCTAATACCGAATCCCCTACGTGATTCAATGTGAGGTCGCTGAAGAGCCCGGTCAGTGAAACCTTACTGTTTACGTTCACATCACCACCGGCGTTGAGCGCTACACGCGCACCGCTACCGGTCGCATCCACGTTACCGTCGAGGTTGACGTTCCCGGTCGCGCTCAAGGTCAGACCATTGGCGCTGTTCCAGGCTATCGGCCCAGCCAGGTTCAAATCACCGTCGGTACTGACCAGCTCAATATTGGTGCTGATCAAGTTGCGCGACAACGTGTCGGAGTAGGCGGTCTTCCCCGCTGATGCTGCAGTTGGCTGAATCTGGACTGTCTTGGCGCTGACTTTAAACGTACCGGTCTGACCATTGGTGGCCAGTGTATTGACCTGGGTTCCCAGTTGGGTCTCGACCGTGGCGCCCTTGGCCTCGATCATGCCACCGCTGCCATAGGTATTTTGGGCGTGAGCCTGCAGCGAACCGCCGACCTTGACCGTACCTGCATCGCCGCCATCCAGCGTGATACGGCCAGCTTTGCCGCTCAAGGTTTTGGCTTCGATGGCGCCCTGGTTATTCACCACCGTTTGCAACATCGCATTGGCGCTTTTACCGGTCATCAGCACCTGGCCACCGTCGGCCTTGAGCAAGCCGCCGTTTTGCGCCAGGGAGTTGATCGCATCACCGGTGACCTGAAGATTGAGCAGTTGGTTGCCGTCGAAATTGACCGTGAAATCATTCCCAGCGCCCAACGCAACCTGGCCCATCTGGGCCTGGATAACGCCATCGTTGCGCACCTGGTTGCCAAGTAGCGCAATACTGCCGCCCGGCTGCGCGTTGATCGTGCCGCTGTTGCTGATTTCTGCATTGGAAACACCGCTGAAGGTGTATTTGCCAGCGAGGAAATCCGCGTCTTTGATGTCCTTGGTGGTAGCAATCAAGCTTCCGACATTGATCTGTGCGCCTTGACCGACCACGATCCCGTTGGGGTTGACCAGAAACACGCGACCATTGGCGTCCACTTGCCCCTTGATGCTACTGACGTTAGTACCGATTACCCTGTTGAGCGCAATGGAAGTGGCGCTCGGTTGGTTGAATACCACCTTTTGTCCTGCGGCAACGCTGAAGTCCGTCCAGTTGGTAATCAACTTGTCGCTGTGCTGGTTGATCGACATTTGCGAGTTGGATTCGAATCCCAATATGTCGCCCTTGCCGGAGACTACCGTACCGCCTAACGGCAAAGCGAATGCCGGTGCAGCGCCCAACAACGCCAGCGTGCCGATGGCCGAACATTTGGCGCCAGTCTTGCAATGCCGGCGAGCTCCTTCGTGAGCAACCTTCCAGCAGCTCATCGCGTGGTTCCAGACCAGTGAGTAAACCTTGTTCACATGAATTTCCTCTTCCTTAATGACGCCTTGCATAGCGTTGCATAGCGTTGCAAGGCGGTACTGCTTCCAGGCACGAATGTGCTTAGAAATACTGAATGGCGCTGAACCACACGCGCGGGTCCTGATGCGGTGCGTCGTTCTGCTCAGTGCCGTGGACGGGCCATGCTGCGGTGACGCTGAGCTGTTGCCCGGCGCCGCGCCAACTGGCGCTAACCCCTGCGGCCGTGAGTGATCGCTGATTGCTTTTCGAGGTCCACGGTCGCTTGCTGACCGAGATGACGCCCCGGTCGGCGAAGCCGCTCAATTGCACGCCCGGCGCGGCCAGGTAGCGCAGCTCGGTGCTGGCCTGCCAGCCCTGGTCCCCGCTGCCGGCGCCCAACGCGTAGGCACGAACACCATTGGGGCCACCGAGGCCAAACTTCTCCGAACTGTCGAGGTTGTTACCCGCCCACTGCGCATTCAATTGGCTGTACAGCTGCCAGCGCGGGCTCAGGTACTGCAAGCGGCCGAGGCTCAGATTGGCGCGTGTGAAATGCCCCGCGGCGCCGGCGCTGAGCCTATCCATGGTGCGGTCGATGGCTTCGCCGATACCCAGGCGCCCGGCGCTGTAGCTGAGCGAGGCAAAACTTTGCCCACCGCCCAGCCAGCGGTCCTGGCCACTGGCATTGATACCCAGGGTCCACAATTCCACATGCTTGGGGCTGCGCAGGTCGAACAGGTCGATATCGTCTTGCAGTTGCTTGTCGTCGAACTGCAATTGCGCGCTGAGGTTGAAGGTGCGGCTGCGAATCAAGGGTTGCAAAGCAAAGAGGCTGCGCACGGTGGCTTGGCCTTTTGCTTCTAGCACTTCTACGTCCTTGCCCAGTTGGTAGCTCATGCGCGAATAAGAGGTGCCAAGGGTGGTCGACCACGGGCCCACGGGCAGGCTGTAGCCGAAGCGGTAGTAACGTTGGTGCTGATCGCTTTGCAGCAGGCGCATGGTGAGGGCATCACCCAGGCGCAGCGGGTTGTTTAAAACCAGGCTGGCGCCAAGGCGATATTCGCCGGTGTAGCGGTCGCCGTAGTTGTCGGCTTCCAAGGTGCCGGCGTACAAGGGGCCAGGTTCGGCATCGACCACCAAGTCGGTGCTGCCGGGCAGCGATCCGGGGCGCAAGGTGCCCTTTACTGCCACGCCTGGAAGATCGCTGAGCAACAACAGGCTTTGCTCCAGATCTGAGTCGTAGACCGCTCCACCCGGACGCAATGCCGACAAAGGTTGCTGCAACACAGCATCGATCACGCGGGAGCGATTGTTCAACTCGATGCGGCCGTAATACCCCTCCAGCACCTGGATACGCACGATGCCTTGATCGATGTCCTGGGCGGGCAAAAAAGCCCGCGCCAGTGCATACCCGTGGCCCTGGTAATACTGTGTGATGCGTTGTGCAGCGGCGCGTAGCCCGGCGAGGTCCAACGACTGGCCCGGCAAATCGGCCAGCAGTTCAAGCAATTGCTCGCGATTGAAGACCCGGTTTCCGTCGATCTCGAAACCTTTCACTTGCAACTGCATACCGCCGCCAGGCGTTGCCTGAGACGGTGCTGAAGGCGGGGGCATATCCACCTGCACCGGCGCAGAAGGCAGGGGTGCCGGTGCCAGAGATTCAATGTCACGCATCACCTGCCCCGCACTGGGTACTTGTGCCCACACCGAGGGCACGCCAGAGAGCGCCAGCGCGACACCGACGGCGAGCAAAGGCCTCGTCGCGAAACCGTTAATCATGGTGAACCGGCGCCCGTGCATCGATCATTCCTCCCCTGTCTGCAACAAATTGGTAATGGATAAAAGTGGGTGTCGCCGACGCCCCTGTAAGGGGGAAATCCGCGCAGGTAAATGGCGCAATCGTGGCGCTGCGCTGAACCTCGTCAGCGGCTCCCGGCTCCAGTCGCTGCGCAGTGAGCGAGACAAAAAACGGTGCCTTATTGCAGGCCTCAAGGACCTTGCGGTGTGCGCGCCAAGTCAACTGTCGGCCCGCCTCTTCCGCGCTACCCGCCAGCCCCACCGGCCTGAACAGCAGCTTCATGCGCAACCGATACGAAAGCCGCAGCAGATGCGTACTGCGTGGCGGCAGCGGTGACACTTCAAGGAAGTTCAGCCAAAACAGCGACTCGCGGTCGGCGGGCAGCGCTTCGCCGGTGTAGCGGACTTCAAGCGCACTGCGCTGCCCAGGGTCCAAGCGCAACAACGGACGGCTGACTACGAACGGCACGGACAGGCCTGAGGGGTCTTGATTGATCTGGCCACGGTCCAACCAGCTCTGGGCCAGGATCGGCGCTTCGCCGCCATTACTGATTCGTACCGTCAGCGCACGTGCATCGGCTGCGTAGACGAAGCGAGTTCCCGTCACCGTCAACGCTGCCTGGCTGCTACTGGCATGCGCGCAAATCAGCAGGCACACGGCATAAAGCGACCTCACAACCCGCGCTCCTTACCTGCAGGCCGGGCGTCTATGTCGTGACACACCAGATTGAGCAACTCGAACGCGCTGCCTTCGCGGGCGTGGCGCTCGGGCAACGCATAATCCACTTGGCATTGCTGGTCGGCATCACTGCCCCACTCCACACGAATCGAGCCGCGACTCTTGTCACTGCGTACCACCAGCCGGCTGCCCTGCCCCACCGCACCAATGACTTGGCCGCTCTGCACATCAATGGCTGAGGCAGCGAACGGCAGGCGCTGACCATTGCTGCGTTGGCTGTCGATCAACAGCGGGCGGGATCTACGCGTCGGAAAATCCAGCATCACCACGGCGCCTGCGCGAGGCGCAACGCTGCGTGAGCTGACCTGAAGCTCCACATCATTGGGTACGCCTTGCGGGTCGACATCAACCTGGTTGAGCTGATAAGGGCTCAGGCTGGTGATGATCGCGTAGCCGTCCTTGCCAATGCTCGACCCTGCGTAGCCAACCCTGGCGCCTTCGGCGTCGCGTGCCTTGACCACACCCACCGTTTCGCCAAGTGTTTGCGCAAGCGTCACACCGCCCGGGTGCAGGACCACGGCGCCCGATGCACTGAGTGACTGCTGGTGATAATCCGGCCCCTGGGAAAGGCTTGCACCGAACGCGCCTTGGGGCAGGCGGTAGTTGACGCTGGCATTGCTGGAGGCGCCCCGCTGCCTGTCCGCATGGGCGACCGAAACGGCATAAGAAGCATCACCGCGTTCATTGAAGGCACCGGATATACCGGTAGACATTTGCCGGCCTGAGCGACGGTCATGGCTGGCATAACTGTTGATCACCGCACCGCCATGCCCATCGCGGCCCAAGGGAATCGACAGCGTGAAGGTGAGCTGCGTGTCGTCTTGATCCCTTGCATGTCGCAGCCCACCTGGCGATGCGCTATGACTACGCTGGGCCGCGATCGAGTAGAAATTACCGCGCCACTGATTGCTGTAGCCCATGGAGAAACTGAGGGTCCGCCCCGCTTGCTGCCAGTACTGGCTTGAGGAAGTGTTGAGATATACGTTGCCTCCATCGGTGCCCAGCCCCTGGCTGATATTGGCGTCGAACCGAGCGCGTACACGGGCGAAGTCGGTGGCGCGCCCGGACTCGTTGCGCATCCGATCCTGAAGCGCTACCGCATCGTGAAGCCCCAAGTACCCTGAGGTTGAATAGCGATAGGCGAGTAACGAGAAATTCGTGCGGCTATTGGGCAGGTTCTTGCTGTACGACAGGCGCAAACTGGAACCCTGCTGGGTCTGCCCTGCGGGGAGTTCGGTGCTGGCTGCAGTAAGGTCGGCGGCGAAACCGCCGAACCGGGTATTAAGCGCCATGCCTGCCAAGCCGGATACATAGCCGGGGGTCAGTGCGGTGCCGCCGTAACCGGTCAGGTTGTTGTCCAGGCCGCGTTGCAGGGTGCCTTGCAAGACAAGCGGAGGTCGGCCGTGCAAACCAGGATCCACCAACTGACCGGCCACCAGGCTGTAGCGCGTTGAGCCTGGGCGGAGTAATTGCACCGTCGTAGCAAATGGCACGACGAACCCGTGTTCGCGACCATCGGCTTCGGTGACTGTTACCCGCAGGTCGCCACCAAAACTCGCTGCTTGCAAGTCGGCGATTTCAAAGGAGCCGGGCGCTACAGTTGTTTCGTAGACCAGGTACCCACGCTGATAGATCGAAACCTTGGCATTGGAGGTCGCGGTGCCACGTACCACTGGGGCGTAGTAGCGCTGCGTATCAGGCAACATGCGGTCGTCGCTTTCGAGCTGGACGCCGCGAAACGACACCGCATCGAACAACTCACCACTGGTAGTGCTCTCGCCGAACAGCAACTGCGACTTCCAGCCCGTGAGGTCGACCTGACCATAGGCGTAACCGCGCTGGTAACGCCCACCCAATGTGGGCGACCAGGTCAGGCTGGCGTTATGCCGCAGCCTGATACCCCCCAGGTTCAGGCCCATGTTCAACCCTGAATAAGCATGCGTGTCGCGGCGCCCTTGGCTTTGAGCGCTGAACAGGTTGGCGTCGTAGTTCAGCAAGCCGGCTGTTACGCCACTGTCCCAACTTGACGGGTCGACATAGGTGCTGGTGGCGGGCCGTTGCAGGTAGTACTGCGCAACGGTGATGTGCAGTTTCTGTTCGGGCAGGTCAACACTGATGGCAGCGCCCGGCACGAAACGCTCAAGCTTGTCGCAGGTCAGTCCTTGCGGGACGACCGCGCTCTGTTGATCGCTGCCGCGTCCTCTGCGACTACGCTCAAGGTCTATGCCAACACGCATGAGTAGTTCGGCGCTATAGCATGGTTGTGCATCCGCAAGCCCGGCGACTGCCCGTAACTCGACCTCCTGGATCGCACGCCATTGGCCGTTGATCAGGATATCCAAGCGATAAGTCCCAGGAACATTGCGGTCCGGCTGTTCAAAACGGGTGGTATCAATGGCCATGCCGGACGCTCCTTGCATTAACATCTGTGAATCGAAAATGATCGATTCATCAAGCTGGCTGGGCGTGACAGGCGTTGCCGTTGGCACATCCTGAGCCCATGCCTGAAGTTGCCCTCCCAACAGGACGGCAATGAATAAAAACAGTGCCCAAGGACGACTTTCATTCGCCCATGGCATAGCCAGACCACCGAATGCTCTCGGTCGAAATCGAACAGGTAAAAACATAGTCAGTCCCATGCCACGGCTGTGTGCCGGAACCGGAAAGAAGCGCGAGGCCTGTGGCGTTATTTGTCTACGGGCTGCTCGAACATCCGCCTTGCGCCATAGTCATTGATGGCTTCGTAACGCACTTTTGGCCCACTAGCGTGGCAGTTAAAGCGGGTTGAGGTTGTGAGCACTGTCTTGCCGAACGGTGCAACCATCCCGGTTTTGACGGGAAACGCCTGGCCATCGCAGTCAACTTCGACATGGCCGAAGGACACGTAATACGGCGTCGGATTCGCCACCTCCAGGTTCGTCGCACCCGTGCTTTTGGGCGTCGCTACAACCGTCCATTTGAGCTGCTCGGGAGCAGCGTCTACGCCCGATGCAAGCGCGGTCGGGCGGTAAAGCAGCTTGAGTCGCGTCCTGAAGGCAAACTGCAACACCGCATCATCCGAAGCCCTGCGCGGCGGAGTTTCCAGCACATTGAGCCAGAACAGCGATTCGCGGTCGGTGACAGCAATGGATTGGGTTCGACTGATCCTCAACACCGCGCCACCACTGGGGTCAATCCGGCTGACCGCAGGCGCGACAACAAAGGGAACCTGAACATCCTCAGGGGCCATTTCTGCATGTCCATCATCCACCCAGCTTTGCACCAGTACTGGCTCACTACTGGTATTTGCCAACCTGACCGTCACGTCATCCACACCGGCAGGGAAAATGACTCGAGTGCCTTGCACCACAATGGCTGCCTGGGACGCTTGCACAAACAGCCCGAGGAACACAGCGCCGATGGCGAGAGAATACGTACGCGCTATCGGCGCCATGAACCACCTCCTGCATCGTCAGCGGTTATTGATAGGCCAGCGTGTAGCGTACGAACGAAATGCCAGAACCCGGAGTGACAGCAGGCGCGGTCGATACGTAAGACGCTTTGTAGGACAAGGTCGCAGTATTGCCTTTGACCACTGCCACCTGAGGCGTTGTTTCTCTTTGGCCCAGCTGGATTTTCTTGCCATTGGCCGTATCGTTGAATACTTGAATCTGCACGCCTGTTGCAGGTGCACTGCCAATCAGCTTGAGATTACCGGTGACCGAATCGATGTTCTCAACTTGATCGAAATCGATCGAAACCTTGGCGTCGTTAGTGCATTGCGCACCCGACAATTGCAGCTTGAACGGCACAAACGGTGACGCGTTGCCAATCGCGGCAAATGTACCTGGCGCGATCCGGCCAAGTTCCACATTGGTCACGTTGCCGTCGCCTGGCCCCTGGCCGTTAATGTCACAGGTCACATCTGTGATGCTGCCCGAGAAGTTTACAATCCCATCCGCCGCATAGGCCAGCGAAGGCGCAACCAATGCGCAAAGAAAACTAGATGCAATCAGTTTCTTCAAAGAAACACTTTTCATACCATATCCTTATTAATTAAGTTTGCCACCGCTCAACTAGCAGACACCCCATTAAGGCGCAACTATCTCGACATGCACCTTCCAATATAACTACCAGAAGACCGAAACGACGATACAGGACTTTCTTGCGGTTTATTTATAGATCTTTCCTACAATGGCTAAAGACATTTCGCACTGACGATAATTTTTTTGCCAGCACCTCCAAAACCATATTTAACTAAGTGCTGCCCTCATCGAATGAGGCCTGCCTTACTTGCGATGGGCTCGCCCCCTATAGCATCGGGCACGTTACTCGGAAAAGGACTTTACGAATGAGCACCATTGTTATCGCAGACCGCCATGCGTTGATGCGTTATTCGGTCAAGAGACTTCTGGAACAGAGTGGCCACACTGTCGTCGCCGAAACTGAAAATGGGCAGGAAGCTCTGCACATGGTGTACAGGCTTGAGCCGCACATGCTCATCCTGGAACTCGACCTGCCAAAAATACACGGGTTGGACGTGATCTCTTTACTGACCTTGGGTAATTGCTCAAGCAAAATACTCGCATTCACTGCCTATGATGCCGAGAATTATTTAATCCGCTGTTTGAAAGCCGGCGCCTCCGGCTTTGTCTCAAAAACTGCTGAACTGAGTGAAATACAATGTGCTATCAAAGACTTGCTAAGAGGCAAGAGTCACTTCCCATATATCACACAAAAAATGCAACAGACCATTAATCACAACTACTCATCGCACTCAACAAAGCCAGTAACGCTGACAAGGCGCGAAACCGATATCCTGGCACTTTTGGCAAAGGGAATGAACAATCAGGAGATAGCTAAGCTTTTAATGATCAGCCATAAGACTGCGAGCGCTTACAAACTCAGACTATTATACAAGTTTAATACTTCCAATCTGCTTGGTATGATTGACGCGGCGCGCAGAGGCGGCCATATCGCGAAGACTTTAACGATACTCTAACAGCGAGTCCATGATCAGTATTTATCAATTTTAAACCGCGCATCTGCAATTTGGATCCGCAGCTCATTTCACGATGTGCAAATAATAGCTCCAAGCGATTACTGATGTGAAGGCCGTACCGGCCAACGCGTTTTCAAGTGTTGCCGCAATTAAAATCTCGCAAAACAAAGAAAAACGCCAAAGTGCCTATTTTTTACATCGCAGAAAAGACAAAGCCACTCGTTACTGTGGCTTTTGCTTTAATTTTTTTAGAAGAAAACGGGAAGTGCATCGGGCGTCTTTACCCTGACTGTATATAGATTTATATCTTATTGCGCTTACGCAAGAATAAACCGAGAACGTATTCGTTTTTTCGCATTTTCAAATATCAAAAGACGTGCGGTGGATGACCAAACGTAAACACAGCCATAGTGCCCTCCGTACGCAACGTAAGAGAATTTCGCTGTTCAGGCGATTTAAGGCTAGCGCTCGCATACTTTATCGGGTGACCTTCAACATGCGTGAGCCTGATACCGAGGGTCAATGAACATCGACCATCAAGACACGAAGCAACCACGTTCCACACGCCTGCACTCACCATCATCAACCGGATAACAGTTGCCGGGATCGAGAAAGGCCAGGTGTTCCAGCGGATTGATCGTATCCGTCCAGCCAAAACACCTTCTTGATTCCATCGTGCAAAGCGCTGCTGTCAGCACCTCGGTGCTTGAGGCGGCCGACAATCCCTAGGAGTCTTCTACAGATAAGCCAGAGGCCCTCATGAACATAAATCTGTGAACATCAGGCTCCACAACTCGTAGAAAAACTCAGGCATTGATTGATGTAAGGATCGCCCATGAACAAATGACATCGCCCACTTGTAAAATTATGTATCAGGCTATCCATATCCATTACGTCCACTCCTTAAGGACAACACATTAGTCCTCGGAAGCAATTCCTGGTAAGGATTCAGGAAAGGTTGTGCAGCCGTCGCAAGGCATGTCGGGCCATGATCAGATTTTCGTCAGTGGGTATGACCCAGGCCGACACAGGGCTGCCAGGCATCGACAGGCAGCCTGATAACTTATTTGCCTCACTCTTATCGCGCTGCACCCCCAGCCATTGGCAACCGTCAAGAATCGAGGTGCGCACCGGGGTGGCGTTTTCACCGATGCCTCCCGTAAATACCAACGCATCTACCCCGCCCAATACGGCCGCATACGCTCCAATCTCACGCACAACGCTGCGTACGAACAAAGCAACCGCCTCTTTGGCTTCAGGCGCTTCACTGGCCTGCAATACATGCATGTCGCTGGAGATTCCCCCTGACACACCCAGGAGCCCGCATTCGTGATACAGCAGGTGTTCCAGGGACGATACGCTCATGCCGCGTTCACGCATCAAGTAGAGCAGGATGCCCGGGTCGAGATGCCCAGGCCGAGTGCCCATGAGTACCCCGTCCAGTGTGGAGAAGCCCATGCTCGTTGCCTGACTGACACAGTTATGCATCGCGCACAGGCTGGCAC
>NZ_VBVZ01000148.1 GCF_005863185.1 Pseudomonas edaphica | reverse complement strand
CCTCCATATAGGGCTTCTGAAAGTCCATCCCCTGCGCGCCAGGTGCCGAAAAATCCATCCCCCGTGCATACACATTCACCGCGATCTTGTCATGCAACAACCCCCGCACTCCATGCTCCGGGCTGAACTCAAACAGCACGTCCTTCTGTGATACCACGTCGATAAAGTGCTTGAGCTTGTAGGGAATCGCGAAATTCCACAGCGGCACCGAAAACACCAGCACATCAGCTTGATGCAGGTGAGCCGCTAGCGCAGTGAGTGTCGTCCAGGCAGCGCTTTGTTCTGCGCTTAACGGCGTACCCGCGATGCCCGCGTATTTGGCGTCTATCACTGGCCCGTCGAACTCCGGCAACTCCAGCGCCCATAAATCCAGGGTCAGCACCTGGGTGTCCGGGGCGTTCTGCTGATAGCGAGCGATAAACTGACGAGCGATCTCCAGGGACGCGGAGCGTTGTTTGCGCGGCGAGCATTCGATGTGCAGGAGTGTGGTCATGGTGGCCTCGGGAAAGTTGACCTGGGCATTGCAACATAGCGAGCATTGAAATATAAATCGTATTTAAATCATCTATTGATCACAAATCAGAATATGTTCGATGCCTTGTTGCTCAAAACCTTCGTCACAGTGGTCGATGAGGGCGGTTTCAGCCGCGCCGCAGAGCGCCTGCACCTGACCCAGTCGGCCGTCAGTGGGCATTTGCGCCGCCTGGAGGAACAGGTGGGCAAACCCTTGCTCACCCGCACCACCCGGTCCCAGCAATTGACGCCCGATGGTGAACGGCTGATGGCCTATGCCCGTGGCATCCTCGCGTTGAACCGGGACGCCTGGGCCGAGCTGACGCGCTCGGCGATTAAAGGCAACCTGCGCGTAGGCGTATCGGAGGAGTTCGCGGATGCGCGCCTGTTACGTGAACTGCAAAACGTCGCGGCGCAATACCCTGGCATGCACATCAGCGTGCAAGTGGGCATTCCCGGTTCGTTGTTGAGTTTGATGAAGCAGGGTGAGCTGGAGGTGGTGGTCGGCTCGTTGTGCGAATCCAGTGAGCCAGGTTTGGCACTATGGCGTGAGCCGTTAGTGTGGGCCTGGTCCGGGCAGCCGCTCGTAGCCTTGCCGAACCCGTTGCCCCTGGCCTTGTTTCCCGAGCCTTGCCCGTATCGCGAGGCGGCGCTGACGCGTCTTGCCCAAGCGGGCATCGCCCAGCGCAGCGCCATGCAGTGCAGCAGTTACGCGGCGCTGCATGCCGCCGCAGCGGCCGGGTTTGCGATTGCACCGATGGCGCAGAGCCAGGTCGGGCCGGGCTTGGCGATACTCGGCGCCGAACACGGCTTGCCCGCGTTGCCCGATGCCGAGTTCCGCCTGTTCAGCGCCCCGGAGGCGGACCCGCGCCTGGTCGAGGTCGTCACCCAGGTGGTGGTCCGCTACGGCGCTGTTCGCTGGCACTGAGGCTCAGCGCAACCAGTTGGTGCGCGCCAGTTCGATCACTTCATCGCCACGCCCGCTCATCACCGCCTTGAGCATATACAGGCTGAACCCCTTGGCCTGTTCCAGCTTGATGGTCGGCGGCATCACCAGTTCCTGGGTAGCGGTAACCACGTCCACCAGCACCGGGCCGTCATGGGCCAGGGCGCGGCGCAAGGCCGGTTCCAGGTCTTCGGACTGCTCCACGCGAATGCCGAGGATGCCCATGGCGTTGGACATGGCGGCAAAGTCCGGGTTTTTCAGCTCGGTGCCGGTGTCCAGGTAACCGGCGGCTTTCATCTCCATGGCGACAAACCCGAGTGACGAGTTATCAAACACAATGACCTTCACCGGCAATTTCAACTGCGCCAGCGAGATGAAGTCGCCCATCAACATGGCAAAGCCACCGTCGCCGGACATCGAGATCACCTGCCGTCCAGGAAATGCTGCCTGTGCACCAATGGCTTGTGGCATGGCATTGGCCATCGAGCCGTGGTTGAACGAGCCGATCAGGCGGCGTTTGCCGTTCATCTTCAAATACCGCGCAGCCCAGACGGTGGGCGAGCCGACGTCGGCGGTGAAGATCGCATCGTCGTCGGCCAGCTCGCTGAGCAAGCGCGCCACGTACTGCGGGTGAATCGGCCGGTCGGCCTTCGATGGCTGCGCCAGGTCATCCAGGCCTTGGCGGGCTTTTTCATAGTGCTTGAGCGAGGTGTCGAGGAAGCTGCGGTCGGCCTTGCGCGTCAGGCGTGGCAACAGCGCATCGATGGTCTCGCTCACATCGGCGGCGATGCCCAGGTCCAGGGTGGCGCGACGGCCCAGCGCCTGCGGGTTGCGGTCGACCTGGATGATCCTGGCGTCGGTCGGGTAGAACTGGCGATAGGGGAAGTCGGTGCCGAGCATGATCAGCGTGTCGCAGTTGAGCATTGCGTGGTAACCGGAGCTGAAGCCGATCAGGCCGGTCATGCCCACATCAAACGGGTTGTCCCACTCCACATGCTCCTTGCCGCGCAAGGCGTGCACCACTGGCGCGCCCAAAGCATCGGCCAGGGCTACCACCTGGTCGTGGGCGCCGGCGCAGCCGCTGCCGCACAGCAGGGTGACTTTCTCGCTGCTGTGCAGGATCTCGCTGAGGCGCTGCAGGTCTTGTTCCGCCGGCAAAGTGCGCGGTGCGTGCAGGGCCGGCCAGGGCTTGAGTTTGTCTTCGACTTCCAGCAGCGAGATATCGCCTGGGATCACCACCACCGCCACGCCGCGGTTGAGGATCGCTGAACGCATGGCGCGGTGCAGCACTTGGGGCATCTGCGCAGGGTTGGTGACCAGCTCGATAAAGTGGCTGCACTCTTTGAACAGTTCCTGCGGGTGGGTTTCCTGAAAGTAGTTCAAGCCGATCTCGGAGGAGGGGATTTGCGCCGCGATAGCCAGCACCGGCACATGGTTGCGATGGCAGTCGAACAGGCCATTGATCAAGTGCAGGTTGCCCGGCCCGCAACTGCCGGCGCATACCGTCAGCTCGCCAGTGGCGGCTGCTTCGGCGCCGGCGGCGAAGGCGGCCACTTCTTCGTGGCGCACGTGCATCCACTCGATGCTGTCCATGGTGCGCAGGGCGTCGGTGAGGCCATTGAGGCTGTCGCCGGTCAGGCCCCAGATGCGCTTGATGCCCGCCTGTTCAAGGGTGGTCGCCAACTGCTGGGCCAGGTTGATTTTCGCCATGAAGAACTCCAATCGTCAGTGAGGTTAAAGGCTGCTGATCAGTAGAGGACAGTTCGAACACCGCGGATGTTCACCCTTGAATGTGAAGATTGCGTCACGGGGCCGACTAAACGCCGCGCATAAAAAAACCCTGGCAAGCCAGGGTTTTTCACAGCAGCAGGCTCAGCGGCGACGGAACAGCGGCAACGGTTCATCCGTGGCAGCCTGGTACGTGACCGAGAAGTCCTTGAGGCTTTCCAGCGCTTCATACGGGTCTTTGTCGGCGCGCAGGGCGAAGGCATCGAACCCGCAACGGCGCAGGTAGAACAGCTGGTCGCGCAGCACATCGCCAATCGCACGCAGTTCGCCCTTGTAACCATAACGGTCACGCAGCAGGCGCGCGTTGGAATAGTTGCGCCCGTCGGTGAAGGCCGGGAAGTTCAGGGCGATCACCTGGAAGTGCTGCACGTCGTCGCCGATCTCTTCGGCTTCCTCGTCGGCGTCCAGCCACACACCCAGGCCGCCGTCGCGGGCCTTGAGGGCGTGCCCGTGTTCACGCCACAGGGCCAGCGGCACGATCAGGTCGTCACAGTTGGAGATGCCGTCGAAGCTCGCGTCCTTGGGCAGCAGGTGCCAGGTTTCGTCGAGGACTTCGTTGTTCTTAATGATTCGCTGCATAGACGCGCTCCTTGAACAGGTCGATGCCGATGCGCTGGTAGGTGTCGATGAAACGCTCATCTTCGGTGCGCTGTTCGATGTACACGTCGATCAGCTTGCCGATCACCTCAGGCATGGCTTCCTGGGCGAAGGACGGGCCGAGGATCTTGCCCAGGCTCGCATCGCGGCTGGCGCTGCCACCCAGGGACACTTGGTAGAATTCTTCGCCTTTCTTGTCCACGCCCAGGATGCCGATGTGGCCGACGTGGTGGTGACCACAGGCGTTCATGCAACCGGAGATGTTCAGGTCCAGCTCGCCGATGTCGAACAGGTAGTCCAGGTCGTCGAAACGGCGCTGGATCGATTCGGCAATCGGGATCGACTTGGCGTTGGCCAGGGAGCAGAAGTCGCC
The DNA here is from genome assembly GCF_005863185.1 of Pseudomonas edaphica. Classification (GTDB taxonomy): domain Bacteria; phylum Pseudomonadota; class Gammaproteobacteria; order Pseudomonadales; family Pseudomonadaceae; genus Aquipseudomonas; species Aquipseudomonas edaphica. Next base: position 7,860 of record NZ_VBVZ01000148.1, on the reverse strand, counting down.
ACCCGGGCAGCAGATGATGTCGGTCAGCAGGCCGATGTTCGGCGTGGCAAAACCGCCTTCGCGCAGTTCGCCCCACAGGGTGAACAGTTGGCTCTGCTCGACGTCCGCGAGAATGATGTTCTGCTCGTGGGAGGTGCGCAGTTGGCCATAGCTGTAGCGCTCGGCCAGATCGGCGACGGCGTCCAGCTGTTTGTCGGTGATATCGCCCGGGGCAACACCGGTTGGCTTGAGCGACAGGGTCACGGCCACATAGCCCGGCTTTTTGTGCGCCAGGGTGTTGCGCGTGCGCCAGCGGGCGAAACCTGGGTGTTGCTGGTCGAGGGCAGCCAGTTCGGCGTCCTGATTGCTCAGGGCTTTGTACTCAGGGTCGACGAAGTGCTTGGCTACACGGTGTACTTCGGCTTCGGTCAGGGTGGTCTGGCCGCCGCGCAGGTGTTCCATCTCGGCGTCGACCTTCTGGGCAAATACCTCAGGGGTCAGCGCTTTGACCAGGATCTTGATCCGGGCCTTGTACTTGTTGTCACGACGGCCATAGCGGTTGTAGACCCGCAGGATGGCGTCGAGGTAACTCAACAGGTCCTGCCACGGCAGGAACTCATTGATGAACGCACCGACTACTGGTGTACGGCCCAGGCCGCCACCGACCAGCACACGGAAACCCAACTCGCCGGCGGCGTTGTGCACGGGCTCAAGGCCAATATCATGCACTTCGATCGCTGCGCGGTCCGAGGTCGAGCCATTGATGGCGATCTTGAACTTGCGCGGCAGGTAGGCGAATTCCGGGTGGAAGGTGGTCCACTGGCGCACGATTTCGCACCACGGGCGTGGGTCGATCAGCTCGTCAGCGGCAACGCCGGCAAATTGGTCGGTGGTCACGTTGCGCAGGCAGTTACCACTGGTCTGAATGGCGTGCATCTGCACGGTGGCCAGCTCAGCCAGGATGTCCGGCACGTCTTCCAGTGCCGGCCAGTTGAACTGTACGTTCTGGCGGGTACTGATGTGGGCGTAGCCTTTGTCGAAGTCGCGGGCAATCTTGGCCATCATGCGCGTCTGGCGCGAAGTCAGTTGGCCATAAGGCACGGCAACCCGCAGCATCGGCGCAAAGCGCTGAACATAAAGGCCATTTTGCAGGCGCAGAGGGCGGAACTCTTCTTCGCTCAGTTCACCTGCTAGGTAGCGTCGGGTCTGATCACGGAACTGCTTGACGCGGTCCTCGATGATGCGCTGATCGTATTCGTCGTATACGTACATATAGGTCCTGTTCTCGGCAAATCTGCGCGCACGGCCGCGCACTCCCAACGGAGCCGGCGCACGATACCAGTTTGCGTTTATGCGCAAAAGTGATGTTTGAGTATATGTAAATAACCAAATTGACTAATGAGAACCGTTATCGCGATACCCACATTTGTCATGCGGGCAATCATGATCTTTACTGTCGTCGAGTCTTAGTGCAATCACCTATAAAACCGACAAGAGGCGATGCGATGAGCAATTCAACCAAAGCACGTAAACCTGACAGTACCGTTGATGCCTGGGCCATTCTGTTTCTGATAATTTTGGTGGTTGGAACCGCCGTGTTCTGGGTTAGCCACCAATAAAGAAGGTTGATTGAACCTCGATTGACTGTCTCATTGCCATTATGATGGCGATCAACATTCGAGGCACAAACAACCATGCTGAAGGTTCTGATTGCGTGTGTGGGGTTGCTGGGCGTGGCCTATGGGGCGATGGCCCAGGCTACCTCAGTGGTGTTTCTCAACCCGGGCACGTCCGCTGAAAGCTTCTGGGTCAGCTATGCGCAATTTATGCAGGCCGCTGCCAAGGACCTCGGCCTGGATTTGCGCGTGCGTTATTCCGAGCGCAGCGCCGCTAACACCTTGGCCCAGGCCCGCGAAGCACTGCAAGGCAGCGAGCGGCCCGATTACCTGGTGCTGGTCAACGAGCAATACGTCGCCCCGCAGATATTGCGTTTGGCCCAGGGCAGTGGGGTCAAGTTGCTGATCGTGAATAACGCACTGACTGCCGATCAGGTGCAATTGCTCGATGCGCATAAAGATGCCCGCTGGATCGGCAGCCTGGTGGCCGACGACGAGCAAGCCGGTTACCTGATGCTCACCGATTTGTTGCGCAACCACGGCCCGGTGACGCCGGGCACTTCGTTGGACCTGCTGGCGTTTTCCGGCGCCAAGAACACGCCAGCCGCACAGTTGCGTGAACAAGGGTTGCACCGCGCCTTGGCCGAACACCCCGAAGTGCGCCTGCGCCAGTTGGTCTACGGCGAGTGGAGCCGCCAGCGCGCCTTTGAACAAGCCACGCAACTGTTCAAACGCTACCCACAGACGGCGCTGGTGTGGTCGGCCAATGATGAGATGGCATTGGGCGCCATGCAGGCGCTGCAAGACAGCGGTCGTGTGCCTGGCAAGGACGCGCTGTTCAGCGCGATCAATAGCTCGCCCGACATCCTCAAGGCACGCCTGGATGGGCGCCTGAGTACTTTGGTCGCGGGGCATTTCACCCTGGGCGGCTGGGCGATGGTGCTGATCAATGATGACGCCAAAGGGCTTGATATTGGCGCCTACGGCGGGCGTGACCGTAAAGAGGCGTTATTCCAGCTGATTGATGTCAACCAATCAAAACGTTTGTCAGGGCCAATGCCAGCGGTGGATTTCCGCGCACTGTCAGCCGTGGGTAAGCCCGTGTCCTACCGTTACCCGTTCAGCCTGCAACTGCTGTTGCATTAAACCCCGGCCAGGTGCAGTACCAGCTTGACGATGCCAAATAACGTCAGCGCAAACACCGCCGTAAACACAATACCCAGTACGACAAAATGACTGGGTTTGCCATGGGTGAAATCTCGAGCGCGGTTTTTGCCGCTTTGTACACCGAAGGCCGCCGCCATGATGCTGTGCAGCATCTGCCAGAAGGTCGGCGGCTTGTTGTTGGCTGGATCGTTCATAAAACCCTCGTCCGCAAGGCTGTCCTACAGAGCATAGACAATCGGGCCGCCTGCGACTGGCTTGTATCATCCCTCTGAACTCTGCTTTTTGATCGTTCCCACGGGAGGGAACGATCAGAACAACCTTACACTTCCAGGATCAAGAACAGTTTCTGATCCAGCGGCGCCTCAATCAGGGCCTTGTCCAGGTTGATCACGGCGCGGTTGTTTGCCCTGGCTTGATCAATCAGTTCCTTGCGGGTAAAGCGCCGCTCCGCCGGGGTCTTCAAGTGGCCGAAGTCAGGTTTTGATGCCGGCGACTCGACGGATCGGTAATGGAAATGCGCGAACCACAGGTCCGCATCTTCCGACCGTTGCCCGGGCTTGATTTTGCGCTTGTCGCGTATGACATATTCGGTGAGGTAGTCGCCGGCCTTCAGCGGCACGCGTTTTTTCACCAGGTTGATGTCGACAAAACCATGAGTTTGCAGATAGTCGACCTTAGCGGCTTTGGGGCGTTGCAGCAGGTAACCTTCGGCGCACAGCTGCCGAGCCTGGGCTGTTGCGGCTCTGGCCTCTTCGCGGTAGCTGTTCCTCAAGTCAATGGCGGGTTCGTCGGTCGCGCTTTTGAGTTCCTCGGCAAGTGCTTCGAATTTGGCCGCGTGCTGGCTCAACATTACATCCCAATCATGGGGATCGACTTCCTCACGTTGACTGGGCTCCAACAGTTTGCGCTGCTGGAAGCGAATGCTGGCATCAATGCCTGCGCGCTGAGCCTTGATGGCTTGGGCATCTGCCCTGATTCTTCTCAATGGGCGAGCCGCGGGCGTGGGCGCTTTGGTCGGCACGCTTGCGGGCTCGACGATTTTCCACACGCCTTCGCTGGCGTGTTCGTGGTACGTAGCGACGATGGCGCCGGTAAGCGTGTCGACAATGTCGACGTAATTGCCCGGTTCATCAGCCTGGCCGGTACGCACGTCGCCGACCAGGCTTTTCTTGTCGGCGGTTTTGATGACCCGTCGGCTGGCCGGTTTTTGTCGCTTGGCTTTGTCGCGGGCGGGCCTGGGGGCCAGCCGTTCTTCAACCAGGATCAAGTTGGCCAATTGCGCTTCGAGGCTGGTGCGGGCCTCGCTCAGTTGCTGCACAAATGGCGCGCGGTACTGCTCTCGCAGCAGCGCACAGTCCATGTCCGTCAGCGAGAGAACGGCGTTTTCCAGGCTTTCATAGCGCTGCAGCACATCCTTGAGTACGTTGATTTGCTCCGTCTCGGAGTAACCGGCAGTCGTGCGCATTTCCGTGTGTGCGTTGACAGTAGCGTAGATCTGGCGGTCGGCGAGGAGTTCCAGGAACGGACGCTCTTGGGGTTTATCGGCGTCAAGCGCGCGATTGAGCAGCACCTCGACCAGCGATAACAGGATGTGCTGCTTGATGACGAGCGAGGAAATGTTTTGGAATTCTGGATGCTCTTTCAACAAGCTTTCACGCAGTGCCGGGCTGGCTTGTTGCATGATGGCTTCGCATTTTTCTGCGCTCTCGAGCAGTTCATTGAGCGCCTCCAGTCGCTGCGTTGCGGCGCTGATATATTCGTCATAGCCATCAGTGATGTAGTTGGGCAGTTCCCTGTCGATACGTTTGAGCAACGCTGAAAAGCTTTCGCCGCGCTGGGTCTCCAGCGTGTCGGCGATTTTTTGATGCTGGTGCGCATAAGTCGCCAACCAGTGCTTGTAAATATTCGCCGTCGCGTTATCGCGTGCCTCTTTGTATGTCGGCTCTGTTCTGTCCAGCTCCATCATTTCCGTCGCCATGGCTTCGCTCTGTTGCAGCCCGGTTAGAAGCCCCTGCGCATTTGTGCGGTAATTGTCGACGGCGATATCCCATTGAACTCTGGCGCGCGCCGTGGAGCGTTGGCGTTGCGCATGGCGCTCGGCGATCCGGGGTTGCAATGCCGGCAACAGTCCGGGGTTGTTGAGCATTTCCCAGTCCTTTCTGAGGGCGAGTTTCTGTTCAGCCAATTGAGTGCGCGCCATGGTCACGGCTTGAAGAAGCTGCTGCAGATGGTTCGCCATCGGCGTTAATTCACGGCTATGAACTTCCAGCATTGGGTTCAGTTGTGCCAGCCGTTGTTTCTTGCGATCGATTAACGCAGCCACTCTTTGTCTGGGCATGCCGCCCTCCAGCCTGGCATGCCGGTCCAGCCGCCAATGCCCTTGGCCGTCGCTGAGCAACCTGAAGCCGGGGCGCTGCGGGTGCTGCGGATGCACCAGGTAGACCTCGTTGAAACCCGGTACCACGCTCACCTGGAACAGCAGGCCGCCGACGCTGGCGTGCCAGGCCCCGTCAATGCGGTACAGCCCTTTAAGCGCACCGCTGAGCTGCACGGGCGGCAACGTTTCAGGCCATGGCACCCGTACTTCCAGTAACGCGTTGAGCAGCTTGGCGCCGGCCCGGGGGCTGGCAATCGAGCGGCTGAAGTCCAGAGCCGTGTGGCCGGTGGCGGGTGGCTCGCCGGGCAGCGCCACGGCGCCATGGCGCACCTGTGGCGCCGCTTGCGCCGGTGGCCGTCCCGCCGCGCGGCGCCAGGCTTCCAGTTGCAGGGCGTGCTCCTGCGCGGAGGGTTGGGACAAGGGCTGTTGGGACCGATTGGCGGGCGCGGCGGCATGCAGCAGCACCATCGCGGTATTGAGCAACAGATCGATCAGTGCCAGCTCGCGGGTGGTGGGGTTATCGCTGTCCAGGCCGGCCAGATCCTGCTCCAGACTGCTGACCAGCACCAGGAACCAGCCAGCCAGCATGGCCGGGCCCTGCACCAGCGGTAACAGCAGGGTATTGAACAGCAGCCATGCGCCTTCCATCACCACGGCCCAGCGGCTTTCGTGGTTGGACACCGACTCGCGGTCCGCCAGGTCGACCAGGGCCCGTGCCGTGCTGCCGAACAGATGATTGAGCAGTTGACCGTTGACTTGCGATTGCAGCCATTCGCCTGCCCCTTCATCCACGGCCAGGGTCGCAGGTGCCGGATTTTCAGGGAGGCTGAATTCGTCCCCAGGCAGGAAGCGAATGATGTGCGGTTCCTTGATGCCGCCATGCTCGTAGATGGGGCGGGCCTTGTCGCTCAGCCACGCCAGCACTGTGTCTTGCAGCGCGCCGGGTACGGCCAGTGCGTCGAGCAGGGCCTGGCGGGTCGGGTATTCATGCAGGGCGTCGGCATACAGCGGCTGGTACAGCAGGTGCGGGCCGACACGCGCATCACGCGGTTCGATAATAAACGCATTATTGACCTCATCTGGCGCAGCGCCGGGTTTGCGGCACAGGGCCAATGGGCGCAAAACAATCTCCTGCTCGTCGACGACCCTGTCCGAGGGCATCTCGCCCATCAACGCCTTCACATAGCGATAACCGGTGACGGTGACGCCATGCTGCCCGCGGATCTTGTATTCCAGCGCCTGCATCGGCAGCTTGACCTTGAGTTCACGGGTAAACAGGGTTTCCCGGCGCCGTGCGTCAACCGTGTCGGACAACAAGGTGTCTTTGATTTTTTGCGGGTACATGGTGCCGATATCGACGCGCTGGATCAGCCCGGTACTGCCCAACAGATAGTCTGCGTTGAGCCAGCTTGGAAGGGGCGTTGCATTTTTGGAAAACAGCGTGAGTGTGCCTTTAGGCTTGCCGGCGAGGTTCTTCAGCGCCAGTTCCGTCAGCGACATGCGCACATGCTCGATAATGCCAGCACCGCCTGGGTAGCCGGCAGCCACGGCAAAGTCCAGCACTACCTCATCGGGGTCGCAGTCGCCATGATCGGTTTGCATCTGCTTGCGCAACGCATCGCGACTGAAGCTGTAGATGTTTTCTATGCCCTCATTGAACGCCTGACCCTGGTTTTGCCGCATCACCTGTGCCATGTCTTGCAGGTGGCGATGGTAGGCAAAGCGGTCAGCGTCGTTGGCTTGAGCGAGCCACGGTGGCAGGTGCTCATCGACCTTTTGCAAGGTCGCCGTTGCGGCTGTCGGCACCTGGGTAAACAGCAGCGCCGGATCGGTGAGTTTTTCCAGGCGTCGCCCAAGGGTCACTTCGTCCTGGCCCTGAAACTTCAACGTCGCCAGGTCTTCCAGTTGCTGATTGAGGATCAGGCCGGCCTGTTGCTCGAACACGTTGCCATCGGGTTCATTGCGTCGCCAGGTGAGGCTGTCGAACTGGAACCGCGTCTGCATGCTGGTTGCCCAGGCCTGGCCGAATTCATCCAGGCCGTCAAACACCTGAATATCCCCGGCCACGCTGTACAGCAGCACCTGCTTGTCGCGCACCAGCAGCAGGTCGGGTGTCAGCAGGCGAACTTCCTGGTCGGCATTGACGAGTGTGTTCTCAACAAAATAAACATAAGTGGCGGGCGAAGATTTGGGGAGACGCTCGGTCTGTGTCGGCCAGGTGGCGACGACCCTGAGCATGTCCTGCTGGGTCGGGTTCAAGCTCGATCCGCTCGTGGCACTCGCGGTCATCCGACCGTTGAGAAACTCGCCCAGCCACTGCCAGCGGCTGCTGCCATGGCTGTCGGTTTCGCTCCAATAGTCGGCCAGCGCCGCCTGGAAATACAGGTGAATCGATTCGGGCAGGTCATCAATGATGCTTGCGATTGCCTGCATGTCGATCAGCGTCGGGGCATCAGGCTTGAGGATCGTGGGGATCTGTTGCGTCAGATAGTACGCCAGTTCGCGTTTGGGCCGCAGGTCGAGCAACTGTGGGTTGAGCACATGGGCGATGGCGATTTCCATCAGCGGTCTGTAGGTGTACACGCCGTCCGGGTGTGGAATAGCCAGCTTAAGCGTGGACAGGTCCAGCTTGAGTGTCGGATAGCGTTCCAGGATGCGGCTGCGCAGCGCATTGAACACCACGGAATACAAGGCCGGGCGCGTAGCGAAATGCGCATGGAT
>NZ_VBVZ01000147.1 GCF_005863185.1 Pseudomonas edaphica | reverse complement strand
CCCGAGAAGTCACCGTATTGCAGTACCTGGCCCAGGGTTACACCAACAAGCAAATTGGTGAAAAACTTTTTCTCAGTAACAAAACTGTCAGCACCTACAAAACCCGCCTGCTGCAAAAATTGGGTGCCACTTCACTGGTCGATTTGGCTGAGTTTGCCAAGCGCAACGCACTGACCCCCTAATGACGCGAAATGCAATGTAGGAAATTTCCGATGGCCATGTCGGCAGCGTCCTACTCCCTTCTACCCACCTCACTTCTAGACTTGCTCCAGCTCAACGGTACACAGATACCAGAGCTTAGAGAGTGTTCAATTGAGTCCACTTCCAGGACATAAATATCAATCTAGGAGTTTTAAATGAAAGTCAGTACATTGGCCAGCGCAGTAATGGCAATTACCCTGGCAGCAACTTCGGCTGTGAGTGTTGCCGCAGATCAAGGTCACGGTGTCATTACCTTCAAAGGCTCGATTATCGATGCACCTTGCTCTATCTCTCAAGAGTCGCAGTACCAGACCGTCGAAATGGATCAGATTGCCAACGTCACCCTGAAGAACGGTGGCAAATCCCAGTTGACTCCATTCAAAATCCAACTACTCGGCTGTGAGTTGGACACTTTGAAGTCCGCCAGTGCGAAGTTCACCGGTTCGCCGGCGGCCAACCCAGATCTGCTGCAACTCAAAGGTAGCGCCGCAGGCGCCAGCCTGGCGATTGCCGACTACAACGGTGATTTGCTCAAGCTCGGCACCGAGTCAGCTGCGCAGACGCTGTCCGATGGCGATAGCTACCTGCTCTTCAACGCCTACTTACAGGGTGACGTGGCGGCTGGAGAAGGAACAGCGGCCGTTGTCACTCCGGGTAACTTCGAAACTTTCGCCAACTTCACCCTCAGCTATCAGTAACACGCAACGTCACTGAGGTGCCCCGGAGCATGTGCACACATGTGCTCCGGGGAAGCTTGCGGAGGTTTAGATGATTCGGTCAGCCGTAGTGCTGTTGATGCCGCTGGTCCTGTATATCCTCGTCCAGCCCGTCTGCGCTATTGAGCCGTTGGCTAACTCTGCACTCGAGGGCCGTGTACAACTGGCAGGAAGTATTGTCGACAGTGCTTGTACTATCCGCGTGGGTAATGACAGCCAAGCGGTTGATTTTAAACCCACAGTACTGAATGGATTAGTGCATGGCAACACGTCACCTCAACAACCCTTGAACATCTATATCAGCGATTGCGTTAATTCCAACTCGCGCAGTAACACCACCCCATCGCAGCGCTTCAAATTAACTTTTGAAGGCCAGGGCGAAGGTAAACACTTTACCCTTCAGGGCGCCGCCAAAGGCGTTGCATTGCAGATAAAAGATGAACAAGGAACGTTGGTTTCTCCCGGCATGTTACTTGAGCACGGCTCACTGTCCGCGGACACATTAATGCTCAATTACTCACTGACACTCGTGGGTAGCGGGCAAGCACTGGAAGCGGGCAACTTTCACGCCACGATCAAGCTGAGTATTCAGCACTTCTAAACTGTCGCTCAAGGATTTAGTCACGTGGATCACCATAAGGTACTGGCGACCACTGCATTATGCTGTATTGCAGCGTGGGCAGGTGCGGCCGAAGAATTCCAATTCAATACTGATGTACTGGACCTCAAAGATCGCGAGAACCTCGATCTTGGGGTGTTTGCTTCGGCAAACTTCATCATGCCCGGCCAATACAGCCTGATAGTACATGTGAACCGCGACACATTGACGGAATTCCCGGTCACCTATCTTCCTGAGGACAACGATCCAAAAAGTAGTCTGGCCTGTCTTTCGCCAGAACTGGTCAATGAGATGGGTTTAAAAGAACAGAGCATGAACGCCCTGACCTGGTGGCACGCGGGCGCCTGCCTGGACCTCGCCAGTGTTCCTGGCATGCTGGCGCGTGGCGACCTGGGTACTTCCGGGTTGTACCTGAGTATCCCTCAGGAGCACTTGGAATACACAGCGGCAAACTGGGATCCGCCCTCACGCTGGGACGATGGCATTACCGGGCTGCTGTTCGACTACAACCTCAACGCCCAAACCACCGAGCGCAAGCGAAGCAAAGGTCGCAGCGACACTCTCAGTGGCAACGGCACTGCCGGTCTGAACCTGGGCGCCTGGCGCTTACGCGGCGATTGGCAAAGCCAGGTGCAACGCAGTGCTGACCAGCCGTCACAACAGCAATTTGCCTGGAGCCGTTTTTATGCGCTGCGGGCCATGCCGTCCTTGCGTTCGAACCTGATCGTTGGCGAAGACTACTTGGACTCCAACCTGTTTGGCAGCTTTCGCTATACCGGCGCCAGCCTCAACAGCAACGATAACATGCTGCCACCTAACCTCAGGGGTTACGCGCCTGAAGTCAGCGGCGTGGCCCGTAGCAACGCCCGCGTGGTGATTCGGCAACAGGGCCGGGTGCTTTACGACACCCAGGTGCCGCCTGGTCAGTTTCGTATCCAGGACCTCAATGACGCCGTCAGCGGCCGACTTGATGTGCGCGTTGAAGAACAGGATGGCAGCGTCCAGGAGTTTCAGATGGATACCGCCAACATCCCCTATCTGACCCGTCCCGGTACGGTGCGTTACAATCTGGCCGCCGGCAAACCCTCTGACTGGGAACATCAGCTGGATGGCCCGGCCTTTGCCACCGGCGAATTTTCCTGGGGTATAAGCAATGGCTGGTCATTGTATGGCGGCGGTCTCGGCGCCAAGGACTACGGTTCCCTGGCCATCGGCATGGGCCGTGACCTGATGGCCTTCGGTGCGCTGTCGTTCGACGTCACTCAGTCGCGGGCCACACTGCCGGGCCAGGACACACTGAGCGGCAAGTCCTACCGTGCCAGCTATTCCAAGCGCTTCGATGAGTACGACAGCCAAGTCACCTTCGCCGGCTATCGCTTCTCTGAAGAGGACTACCTGAGCATGAACGAATTCATCGAAACCCGGCGTGGCGACCGGCCGCTGAACCAGAGCAAGGAACTCTACACAGCAACGGTGAGCAAGCAATTTCGCGACTCCGACCTCAGCGTTTACTTCAACTACAACCACCAGACCTACTGGAATAGCCAGGCGAGTGATCGCTACAGCCTGTCGTTGTCGCGCTACTTCAACGTGGGTGGTTTGAAAAACCTCAGCCTGTCGCTGACGGCCTACCAAAACAAGGGCGGCGGTACCTCCGATGATGGCGCCTACCTGTCGGTCAATATTCCCTGGGACGCCACCGGCTCGGTCAGCTACACCTCCTCGGTCAGTCGCGGTGAAAGCACCCATAGTTTGAGTTACTACGACCGTCTCGATGAGCGTAACCACTACATGCTCAGTGCCGGCAAGTCCTCAAGAGGCGAAACCGCCAGCGGTTTCCTGTCCCACGACGGCGACCAGGCTCAGATGGTTGCCAGTGCCAGCTACGAGACCGGTGAATACACCTCGGCCGGCCTCTCTCTGCAAGGCGGCGCCACGTTGACCGGCCAAGGTGCAGCGCTGCACCGCAACACCGTGATGGGTGGCACCCGGCTGCTGGTCGACACCCAGGGCGTGGCAGATGTGCCGGTGCGTGGTAACGGCGGGACAACCCGTACCAACCGGTTCGGCAAGGCGGTCATTACCGACGTCAACAGCTACTACCGTAACCAGGCCAGCATTGTCCTGGACAGCCTGGCTGACGATGTCGAAGCCACCCAGTCGACCACCCAGGCGACCTTAACCGAAGGTGCGATTGGCTATCGCCGCTTCGATGTCATCGCCGGCCACAAGGCCATGGTCATTATCCGCATGACTAATCGTGGCGCACCGCCCTTTGGCGCGACCGCCCAGAACAGCCGGGGCCAGGACACCGGCATTGTCGGGGAAGAAGGATCGACCTACCTGAGCGGCATGAAGCCGGGCGAAACCATGTCCCTGCATTGGGATGGCAGCGCACGCTGCAGTTTCACCCTGCCCGACCGCGTTGTATCGCTTGAACGACAACTGGAGCTGCTGTGCCAGCCCGTCAGCGAGGCGGAAAACTCCGCCGCTTAATCCATTGCTACAGGTACTTATATGATGATCAATTTCAAGCGCAACACCCTACCCCTGCTAGCCTTGATCGGTGCATGCTCGGCGCAGACCAGCCTGGCAGCCGTGTCACTGGACCGTACTCGAGTGATTTTTACCGGCAACGAAAAATCGGTCAGCCTGAGCATCAGCAACCAGAACCCCCAACTGCCTTACCTGGCACAGGCCTGGATCGAAAACGAGCAGGCTGAAAAGATCACCACCCCGTTGGTGGTACTGCCTCCCATCCAGCGTCTGGAAGCCGGCGGCAACAGTCAGTTGAAGATCCAGGGGCTGCCTGAATTGCGTCAACTGCCCCAGGATCGCGAGTCGCTATTCTATTTCAACTTGCGGGAAATCCCGCCACGCAGTGAAAAACCGAACACCTTGCAGATCGCCTTGCAGACGCGGGTGAAGCTGTTCTATCGGCCAGTCGCAATTGCCACGAAGGTGGGTGCAAGTGAAGCCCCATGGCAGGAAAAGCTAACCCTGACCCGTCAAAATGACCGCTATCTGGTGAACAACCCAACGCCCTACTACATCACCGTGATCGATGCTGCGCGCGATCTTAAAGCCAGTAGCGCCGCTGACTTCAAACCCTTGATGATCGCACCAAAGGGTCAGTTGGACCTGGGCTTGAACAGCGGGGTATTGGGCGACAAGCCGGTGCTGACCTACGTCAATGACTATGGCGGCCGCCCACAACTGCAGTTCAGTTGTACGGCAGCCACCTGCACCGCCAGCCCCATCGACAGCAAACGCTGACACACAAGCCATGACCTATTCACCTGGGTGGAAATCATGATGCCTGGAATCCGTAGCTACCTGGTTGCCTTGCTCTGCTGTGCAAGTGTTTCAACCTTGTCTCAAGCCGCTGGCAACTCAGTACAGACAGCTGAATTTCAGGTGACGGGAACCTTGCTTGAAAGCGCCTGTTACCTGGACCCAAGCTCGGCCTATCAGAGCGTGTCCCTGGGTGACCTAAGCACTATTCAACTGTTGGACGTTGGCGCTCAAGGCACTCCGGTAGCCCTTCAACTCAGGTTGCAAGGCTGCGTGCGCAGTGACGGCGGCCGACGTGATAACCAGCATGGAACCCTGGTCTGGAGCGCGATCGAGCCGGTGGCTTCGCTGACCTTCAACTCCGTGGCCGACGCTGACACCCCCGAACTGATCAAGGTGGCTGGCGCCAAGGGGTTCGGCCTGCGCCTGCTCAACGTCAAAGGCCAAGACGTACACCTGGGACGAACGGCCCCGGCCTGGTTCGTCTCGCCGGGAGATAACCAGCTGACCTATTACATCCGCCCTGAACGCACTGCGGCGCCTTTGCGCCCTGGCACCTTCCGCGCCAGCCTCAATGTGAAGCTGGAATATGACTGAGGAGACCGCAATGACTGCCGTACGTACTGTACTTCTGGCGATGCTGCTTGGCAGTGCGTCGTGGATAAATGCCGCCGAAAAACAGGTGACGATCAAAGGTACCGTCTATGCATCAATTCCTTGTGTGATCAACAACAACAAACCCATTACCGCGTCGTTTGGCGATGTGCAGATCGAAAAAATCGATGGTGTCTACAAGACCATCACCCTGGATTACTCGCTCAACTGCACGAACGCGACGACCAATGAATTACGGATGTATGTGAATGGACGCGTTACGGGGTTCGATAGCAAGGCGCTGTTGATACCGAACAATGACAACATCGGCATCGCCCTGATAAAAGACGGCACGCGGCTGCAGCTGAACCGTTGGTTCGACTTCGATCCCCGCAAGCAACCCGTGTTGCAAACCGTGCTGGTAAGAGTCAGCGGTAAGATCAACGCAGGTGCGTTCCAGGCCAGCGCAACCTTGGCGGTGGATTATCAATGAAAAATCCATATCGTCTTTTGGCAATGCTGTCGGTTGCTGCCCTGCCTCTGCAGTGCTTTGGCGAAGACAATCTGCAATTTACCGGCACCCTCATGGCGCCCCCACCCTGCACCATCAGCGACAAGGGCGGGCCTATCAACGTGCATTTCGAAGGCAACATCGCGATCAGTAAAATCGACGGCACGCAGTATCGCCGCCAGGCAATTCCCTATCAAATCACATGCCCGGGTGCGCCCCAAACCGCCCGCATGACTCTGACACTCAAGGGCGCCGAGGCAAATTTCGACCCGACAGCACTGAAAACCTCGATAGACGATCTGGGCATCAGGGTACTGCTCGGTGGTAGCGCACTTAAGCCCAATTTCCCCCGGCAGATCACCTTCAATGCATCCGCAACAATGCCCAAGCTGGAGGCGGTACCCGTAAAGCTGATCGACGCAACGTTACCCAGCACCACCTTCCGAGCCTCGGCACTGCTGATCGCCGAACTCTACTAGGAGCATATATGGGCAAGTGGGCCATAACCCTGAGCGTCTGCATCGGCACCAGCCTCTGGTTGTCTGCGGCTCATGCAACAGAAGACAACCTGTCTTTCTCCGGCATTCTGGTGAACGAACCTTGCGTGCTCGCGGTGGAAGATGAAGTCATCGAACTGGACTTCAAAAGCGTGGTAAACAAAGACCTCTATCTGAACGGCAGGACTCGCGGGCACCCTATCAGTTTGCGTCTGAAAAATTGCGAACTGGACGTCGGCAAGCACATGGTCAGCATCACCTTTATCGCCCTTCGTGGTACCGAAAGCATCGAGCCACCAGGGCTGCTGATCGTACAGAGCGCAAACGTTCATGGCCTGTTGGTAGGGCTGGAGACCACTGGCGGCACTCCGCTGCCTTTGAACAAGACCCACAGCATGGGAAAACTGGCCAGCGGCGACAACCTGGTCAGTTTCAACGCTTACCTGCAAGGAGAACCCAAGGCACTGGTCAATCGATCTCTAGGACTGGGGGACTTTGACGCGTCCCTCACTTTTGCCTTGAACTACGAGTAACTATCTTGAAAAGACCTTACAGAATTGCTCTGCGCAACACACTGTTAGCTGTGCTGTCATGTGCGGCCATGGCACAAGTGCAAGCCTTCAACATCACCTCAGTGGAAACCCGGTATGTGCCGGGCGGAATACTTCATAACTTTCAAGTAAACAACTGGTCAATGACTGATCCATCACCCAGCCCATGCGAGGATCTTTATGCGACTAAAAACGGAAAGTGCCGTGTCACACTCGCGGTACGTCGAAGCGGCGGGAACGCGAACCTCCTCTATGTACTGGGCAAACCCTACATATGGACCGTACCGAGTCGTCGGAAAAGCAGCATGGGTGCCTTTCTGCTTGACCTTATGGTCCAGGGCTTCGATATGCCGTTCAATGGTTCGGTGCTGGACCCAGAAAGTGTTTACACCGATGAAACTTGCATCGGCTTCGTTGCTAGCCCATACGAGCCTGGCACGATAGGAGCTGGCAGTTTTTTCGGACATTGCCAACGCGTCAAACCGCCAATGGTGCAATGCGAGGTCAACGGCAATACAACCATCGACCACAAGAGCCTGCCCGACAATGCCTTGGACGGCGCAACGGCCTCCCTCCAACTGAATGTGCAATGTAAGGGTCAGGCCAGCGTAACCGTCTCGGCAAGTAGATCAAACAGCTATGGCGTGCAGCTCAGAAGCGACGGAAGTCTTTACTCGAAGATCACCCTCAACGGCAAAGATGCCACGAACGGCATCAACGTACCCGTTGCCGCTGGCCAGCCCAGCCCGCTCAACGTCACCTCGACCTTAAGTACCCGCGGAACTGTTACTCCCGGTAGTTTTTCCGGCTCCACGGTGATTACCGTTTCACCACCTTGATGCACCAAAGGGTGATCATCACTGACGGCAGCAACGTTGCCGTCCGCTGCTACTAACCAGATACCCTGGTGGTGGGCGTCCCCCCCTCAATCTTTGTTGCCACCACGAAAAGTCCTACATACATCGACTATTTTCCCCACTAAAATTCCATCGCTCGCCTAGCCAGTGGTTTCTTAGCAGCCTTGACCGGGGGACTTGCTTCTGGTTTGGGCGAGCTCTTTTTGGGCATTATCACGACACATATGTTATTACGCCGGCTGGATGCCACGAGACAGCGCATGACAAGCTGATTTAGCCTACTTGGTCTCCAGTAACACGACGTTCAAGACGCTTACGATATTCCGAGGGAGTCGTCAGCATTTCGTAGCGAAAGTGTCGATTGAAATTGGATAAGTTGCCGTAGCCAATGCTGAAGCAGACATCTGCCACCGATAATCTCGTTTGCAGAAGCAAGCGGCATGCACGCTGAATCCTCAGTTTGCGAGTCAGATCGACAAACGTATGACCTGTCGTGCGCTTGAAGAACCGGGAAAATGATGGCTCGCTCATGTTCAACTGTTGGGCAATCACCGACACGCGCAACTCTTCATCCAGATGTCGATGTATGTAATCCAGCACCCGCCTCATACGCTCGGTGGTCAGGCCATCCAGCATGGGGGCGTATTGCAGACTGGCCAGCCGATGGCTTTCATGGAGCGGGGCTTCATT
The DNA here is from genome assembly GCF_005863185.1 of Pseudomonas edaphica. GTDB lineage: Bacteria > Pseudomonadota > Gammaproteobacteria > Pseudomonadales > Pseudomonadaceae > Aquipseudomonas > Aquipseudomonas edaphica. The sequence continues at coordinate 3,606 of NZ_VBVZ01000147.1, read as the reverse complement.
GAGGGTTTCCAGCAACGACAGAAAGAGCCATAAACGCTTCAGCCCCCTGCTCTGCCCTATCGCCTCCAACAACTGGACCCCGTTTTTCCGGGTCGCGCCACTAAACTCAAGCCCCTGCCTCGATTGAACGAACAATCTTTGCAGATCACCCAGCTCGGGTAATGTTTCACGCAATTTCAGGAGGCTGTCTCCGTCAAATTGCAGGACGACATCACGTCCGACAATACGCTCGCCCGGCGCCAGATCGATGCTCCAGTCATGAGGCAAGCCCGGGCCGATCAAAGCAAGGTGACCAGCCTCAAAATGGCCGATGTAGTCACCCGCAAAAAACCGACCACTTCCCTGGCGGATCAGGTGAATTTCAAACTGTGGGTGATGATTCCAACGAGCGAGCTCGAACGGGTAATCATGCTCGTGCCAGCGAAAGCTATGCTGCGGCTCGGTAAAGATCACTTCGAGTTCGGATAGCTTTTCGGCCTTTTGCCTATGGGTCATCACCGTAGTGTTCCATCGAGAGAGTTCAACTCGCAGACGAGTCGAAGCTGATCTGCAACTTTACGTCGCCTGGCAAAGCACTGGCGGCGCGCTCAAAGGCCTCAATGCTCTTGGCGAACGGGAATGTTGCGGAGATTAAGGGTTTTAGATTGACCTTGCCACTGGCAATCAGATTAACCGCGCGCTGATAAACATTGGCGTATCGGAATACGGTTTCAATGCGAATTTCCTTGGCCTGAGCCGCCACGACATCAAACGCCACCGGTTCAACCGGCATTCCCACTAACACCAGGGCGCCACCGGGGCACACGCAGGCCATCGCATCAGGATAAGCGCGCGCACTACCGCTAGCTTCAAACACCACATCAGCCCCCCAGTGGTCAGTCAATTGCGCAACCTTATCCACCAGCGACTCCAAGCGTACGTTAACCGCGACAATGCCCTCATAGCCTTGCGCAATGGCCAGTTTCTGCTCCATCAGGTCCGACACCAATACTTGGCTAGCCCCTGCGGCAAGGGCTGCCAGCGCTGTCATCAAACCAATGGTACCCGCTCCAATCACCACCGCGACATCGCCCGGTTTGATGCGCGCCTTGACGGCCGCCTGCATACCGATAGCAAAAGGCTCCACCAGCGCCCCTTCGGCGAAGCTGACATGGTCCGGCAGTTTGTAGGCGAACGCTGCCGGATGGATCACTTGCGGGGTCAGGCAACCATGCACCGGTGGCGTCGCCCAGAACTGCACTGCCGGGTCGATGTTGTACAGGCCCAGCCGCGAGGCCTTTGACGTTGGATCGGGAATGCCCGGCTCCATACACACACGGTCACCCTCTACCAAGTGTTTCACATTGCGCCCAACCTCCACGACAGTACCGGCCGCTTCATGACCAAGCACCATGGGCTGGTCAACCACGAAAGGCCCGATCTTCCCATGAGTGAAGTAATGCACATCACTGCCGCAAATACCCACGGTATGTATGCGAATGCGTACGTCATTCGGGCCGAGACTGAGCGGTAGATTTATTTCGCGAATGGCCAAGGTGTGCTGTTTTTCCAGAACCAGAGCTAGCATGGGTATCTCCGCAGACTAAAGGGGTGGGGTCGCCTCGGCAACGCAGGTATGGCGCGATGCCTGTTGACCGAGTCGGGGTTGATGGACAGGAATAAAGAAGGTCAAAACCGCGCCGGTGACATAGAGGCCAGCGTAGATCCACACCACGCCCTTGATGCCCAAGGTCGCGATAAACAGAGTGGCAATCCCCGGCCCCATGAAATTCGACAGACCAGCCGCCAGGTTATGTGCCGAAATTGCCGCGCCCTTTTGCTCCGGCGCCAGGGCGAGGAACACCGCCCCCATGGGTACGAAAGCCGTCACGCTGATGCCAAAGCCTACGGCTGCAATCAGTGCTATTTCAAAATGTGCGCCATAGAACTGCGGCAGGTAATAGAACGCCAGCGACGACAACGCACAGCCGATACATCCGAACCAGCGCATTTGTATCAGCCACCCCAGGCGATCACCGATTTGCCCCCAGATCACATTGGTGAAAATGCTCACGACAAACATCACGCCCCACAAATGCAGCCACTGCTCCATGCTGAAACCCACCTCTGACGAAGTCAGATACAGCGGCAGGATCACCGGTAAACCGAACAGGCTCAGGTTGCAGATGATTCGCACCAATACAATCAGGAACATGCCCCGTCGCTCAGCAATGATGGTGACGCCTTGGCTCAAGGTTTTGAGACGCTCAACCAGTGTCACTGCATCGCCGGGTTTGCCGGCCCCCCGCTCCTTGACTAAAAACATGATCATCAGCCCGGCCAGGGCAACCCAAAACACACCGATCCACAACGTGTTGATAAACCCGATGCGCGAAATGCTCATGCTTGGCAGCCAGTTACCTAAAAGGCCAATACCGATGCAATACATCGACCAAAACCAGCCCATGGCCGAGGCCATACGTGCGCCTGGCGTCACTTGTGCGATCCAGACCATGAAGGCATAGATGAACAATGGGTAGGCCAACCCACGGATACCGTAGAACACCACCATTAATATGTCGTTCTGCTGTTCCAGACCGAAGACCAGGAACAGCACATGAAAGACAATCCAGGCCGCGACGCCAATCAGCATGATCCGCCGCGGACCGAAGGTTTCCGCCAGCACACCCGAACCCCAGCTCGAAATAGCCGCCAGCAAGCCATAGACCGTGAACAAGAGTGTTGCCTGAGTTGCAGAGAAACCCAGGTCAACGACATAACGGGACAGAAACGCCAGCTCAATTCCATCGCCAGTCATGAACACCGCAATGGCGACAAATCCCCACACCAGCGAGATGGGTAAACCGAACAGCAGCCCCTGAGGGGCTTGACGATTAGCCATGGTGCTTTCCTTTCTTGTAATTGTATGGACCCCGACAGCCAAATCAGATCTGACCAGTTCAAATCCAGCTTCCCTTTTCCCCGCGAGGACGACTAGCGTAGGTATTGCAGCAAACTGGTATTTTTTTCACACCCAGGCAGTGATGGCAGTTACTTGCTCATTACGCAAAGCCAGAGACAGTTGGGCTTGCCGTGGCCCTCTTAAGCAAGTCCCGAAACAGTACACAGTGAATTTTCCTGCATACGTTACGCAGAACCCGTGTCTTCAATAGGGCAGGAATTAAATTCTGAATCAGAAGGTTCGTTCTGTGCTTTATCTTTTTGCCCGACAGCCCACCGAGGGCCTGCGCATCAAAGATGTCATCGAGATGCGAGTGATCAGCGTAGAAGGCAATACCGTATTGCTTGGGCTTGTCGTGCCAGAAAACATGCATATCGTGCGACCTGAGCGACTCGAATGCGCTCGAAAGAATGATGAAAACGGCAGGAAATGAAGTCTGCTTCACCCCTGTGCGATCGCGTCAAGCAATCGGCTAAGACGCAGTAGGAGTCCTCAATGACGGAATCTGAATCGGATGAGCTAGCGACACAGTGGGCAGTCGCCGCACTGATAAACGCCTTGAACAAAACCGGAAATGAAGCGGTTGTAGCAATAGCCAAAGACGAGGTGTTCTACCACTTGAAATTGCTCGGCAATCGACCGGGAACCCAAGAGCTGAATAGGTC
>NZ_VBVZ01000146.1 GCF_005863185.1 Pseudomonas edaphica | reverse complement strand
GCCCCAAACCCAGTCGCTGAGTTCTTTCAGGAAAAATGCAGTGCCTTTACTGGGGCCGCTTCGCAGCCCAACGCAGGCGGTGCGACGATTCGACAAGCCTGCTCGCCACAACAGCCCACTTACAACAGACTTCGTGTTAACCGGTTGTGTAGATACCTATGCCGCGATGGCCTCAAGCGCGCCGCGAATGGTACAGGCTCACTTTGCGAAACTCCCAAGGCTCGGCCAGGTCCGGCAGCGTCAGCGCATCGAGGATGTCCAGGCGCTGATACGCCGGGTGCTGGAAGTCGCGCACCCGGGAGTCGGCCACCAGCGCTTCATGGCCACGCGTCAGGAAGTGGTCGAGCAGCGGCAGGTTGGCGCGGTCGTAGAGCACGTCGGCCACCAGGATCAGGTCGAAGCGGTAGGCCTCGGCAAAAAAGTCGGCTGAATAACTCAGCGCTACACCATTGAGTTCTGCGTTTGCCCGGCAAGCGGCCAAAGCCAGCGGGTCGAGGTCGCAAGCCACCACTTCCAGCGCGCCGGCTTTAACCGCAGCAATCGCAGCCACACCGGAACCTGCGCCAAAATCCAGCACGCGTTTGCCCGCCACCCACTCGGGATTCGCTGCCAGGTAGCGCGCCAGTGCCAAACCGCTGGCCCAGCAAAAACTCCAGTACGGCGGTTCATGCAGGATGCGCCGGGTCTCTTCCTGGCTGAAGGCACGGTCCATGTTGCCTGCGTCCAGCAGCCACAACGACAGCTCGGTGCCCGGCAGCGGGCAGGGCACCAGTTGTGCGTCGCCGATCAGTTCGCTCAGGGCGCGTTGCAGGCCCAGCGGTGGCGTCATGGTGCCCGGACGAGTTGCAGAGGGCCGGTGGTCTGGGTGATCGCCTGGGTGATACGCACCGCAGGCAGGTGCAGGATCAACTGGCCGGACTGGCTGGCGCGACCGCGCAGTTCAACCCGTGCACCGGCTGGGAAAGCCTCTGGGTTAAAACGCAGGCGGAAGGCCAGTGGCTTGCCGTTGCCGGTGAGTACGCTGCTGGCGAGCAGTTGTTGCGGGCGGTTGCGCTCATCGATTACCAGCAGGGCCAGTTCGACTTCGGCATTGGCTGGCACGCCATTCAGGCTGCCGTTGATTTCCCGCTGGTAAGCCGGCAAGGGGCCGAGGTCTTCAATGCCGGGGACTTTTTTCTCTTGGGCAGGCGCGGGTTGTGGTGTCGACGGTTTTGGGGCTTCGCTGCTACAGGCGACCAGAAAACTGAACAGGGCGAGTAAAACAAGTGGTCGTAACTGCATGTACGGCTCCAGAAAGGACAAAATCCGTGGCTTAAAAAATATGAAACATAATAGTCAGCCTATATACCGTAAAGGCTATGGCTTGTCTTGCCACGGGGATGCGCTACCATGGCCCTCCCATTTTTTGTTGCCTGCCAACCATGCACTGTCCCTTCTGCGGTGCCAACGACACCAAGGTCATTGACTCGCGTCTGGTCGCCGAGGGCGATCAAGTACGCCGCCGGCGCGAATGCCTGGCCTCTGGCTGCGGTGAACGTTTCACCACCTTCGAAACCGCCGAACTGGTGTTGCCACGTCTGATCAAGTCCGACGGCAGCCGCCAGCCTTTCGACGAAGAAAAACTGCGCGCCGGTATGCAGCGCGCCCTGGAAAAACGCCCGGTGAGTGTCGAGCGACTGGAGGCGGCGCTGGTGCATATCAAGCACAAGCTGCGCGCCACCGGCGAGCGCGAGGTCAAGAGCCTGGTGGTTGGAGAACTGGTGATGGGCGAGCTGCAAAAGCTCGACGAAGTCGCCTATATCCGTTTCGCCTCCGTGTATCGACGCTTCCAGGACCTCAATGAGTTCCGCGAAGAGATCGACCGCCTGGCCCGTGAGCCTGCCAAAGAATGAACCCACCGTCTGCCGAACAAGCCGTCCTCGACGCCCATTACATGGCCCGCGCCCTCGAATTGGCGCGCAAAGGCCTGTACACCACCCACCCCAACCCACGAGTGGGCTGCGTGATTGTGCGGGATGGGCAGATTGTCGGCGAAGGCTGGCATGAGCGCACCGGCGAGCCCCATGCCGAGCCGAACGCCCTGCGCGCCGCTGGTGAAAAGGCCCGTGGCGCCACGGTGTACGTGACCCTCGAACCGTGCAGCCACCATGGGCGCACGCCGCCTTGCGCCGATGCGCTGGTGACCGCCGGTGTGGCACGCGTAGTGGCCGGGATGCAGGACCCGAATCCGGAAGTGGCCGGGCGCGGCCTGCAGCGCTTGGCTCAAGCCGGCATCGAAACCCACAGCGGCGTACTCGAACAACAAGCGCGCGCGCTGAACCCCGGCTTCCTCAAGCGTATGGAACACGGCCTGCCGTTTGTGCGGGTCAAGCTGGCGATGAGCCTGGACGGCCGTACCGCGATGGCCAGCGGCGAAAGCCAATGGATTACCGGGCCGGCTGCCCGCGCCGCCGTGCAGCGCCTGCGCGCCGAGGCCAGTGTAGTGCTGACCGGCGCCGATACGGTGCTGGCCGACGGTGCGCGCCTTACTGTGCGCGCCGCTGAGCTTGGTCTGGACGAAGAAACCACCGCTCTGGCCATGTCGCGCCCTCCATTGCGCGTGTTGATCGACGGTCGCCTGCGGGTGCCGCTCAACGCTCCGTTCTTCAAGGCCGGCCCGGCGCTGGTCATCACCTGCGTCACCCCGGAAAACCAGTTCCCGCGTGGCCCGGAATGCCTGGTGGTGCCGGGCGTTGAAGGTCAGGTCGACCTGCGTTCGGCGCTGCTGGCGCTGGCAGCCCGTGGCGTCAACGAAGTGCTGGTGGAAGCCGGCCCAAGCCTGGCGGGCGCGTTTGCCCAGCAAGGCCTGGTCGACGAATACGTGATTTTCGTCGCCGGCAAGTTCCTGGGCTCCGCCGCCCGGCCTTTGCTCGACTGGCCGCTTGAGAAACTGGCCGACGCCCCCCAACTCAAGATCACTGAAATGCGCGCTGTAGGCGACGACTGGCGAGTCACTGCCATCCCGCTACCACCAGCGAGCGTATAATTCCGACCGGGCGCTCCAGCGCCCGTCCCGTTTTCCAGGAGAAGGCCATGTTCACCGGCATTATCGAATCCATCGGCAGCATCCGCGCCATGACCCCAAAGGGCGGCGACGTACGCCTGCTGGTTGAAACCGGCAAGCTCGACCTCGGCGACGTCAAGCTGGGCGACAGCATCGCTGTCAGCGGCGTGTGCCTGACCGTCATCGAGTTGCCGGGTAACGGCTTTGCCGCCGACGTCAGCCGGGAAACCCTGGACTGCACCGCGATGAACGACCTCAAAGCCGGCAGCCCAGTAAACCTGGAAAAAGCCCTGACCCCGACCACCCGTTTGGGCGGCCACCTGGTCAGCGGCCACGTTGACGGCGTCGGCGAAGTGGTTGCGCGCAGCGAAAACGCGCGCGCCGTGGAATTTCGCATTCGTGCGCCGAAAGAACTGGCCAAGTACATCGCCCACAAAGGCTCGATCACCGTCGACGGCACCAGCCTGACCGTGAACGCCGTGAATGGCGCCGAATTCGAACTGACCATCATCCCGCACACCCTGAGCGAAACCATCATGGCGTCGTACCAGCCAGGTCGCCGGGTGAACCTGGAAGTCGACTTGCTTGCCCGTTACCTGGAGCGCCTGCTGATGGGCGATAAGGCCGCAGAGCCAGCATCCGGGAACATCACTGAAAGTTTTCTGGCCGCTAACGGCTACCTGAAATCCTGACCAAGGGGGTGCCGCGTGGCGCTCAATAGCATCGAAGAACTGGTTGAAGACATCCGCCAAGGCAAGATGGTCATCCTGATGGATGACGAAGATCGCGAGAACGAAGGCGATATCATCATGGCCGCCGAGGCGTGCAAGCCCGAGCACATCAACTTTATGGCCAAGCACGCCCGTGGGCTGATCTGCATGCCCATGAGTCGCGAGCGCTGCGAGCTGCTCAAGCTGCCGTTGATGGCGCCGCGCAATGGCTCGGGTTTTGGTACCAAGTTCACCGTATCGATTGAAGCGACCACCGGCGTCACCACCGGCATTTCCGCCGCCGACCGTGCCCGCACGGTGCAAGCCGCTGCGGCCAAAGACGCCAAGGCCGAAGACATCGTCAGCCCCGGCCATATTTTTCCGCTGATGGCCCAACCGGGCGGCACCCTCGCTCGCGCCGGCCACACCGAGGCGGCCTGTGACCTGGCGCGCATGGCCGGTTTCGAGCCAAGCGGCGTGATCTGCGAAGTGATGAACGACGACGGCACCATGGCCCGTCGCGCCGAACTCGAGGCGTTTGCTGCCGAACACGGCATCAAGATCGGCACCATTGCCGACCTGATTCACTACCGCATGATCCACGAACGTACCGTTCAGCGGATTGCCGAGCAGCCGCTGGACAGCGAACTGGGCCAGTTCAACCTGGTGACCTACCGTGATTCAGTCGAAGGCGATGTGCACATGGCCCTCACCTTGGGGAGCATTTGCGCTGAAGAACCGACCCTGGTGCGCGTGCATAACATGGACCCGCTGCGCGACCTGCTGATGGTCAAGCAGCCGGGCCGCTGGAGCCTGCGCGCCGCCATGGCCGCGGTTTCCGAGGCCGGCAGCGGTGTGGTGTTGCTGCTGGGCAACCCGGTGGATGGCGACGTATTGCTCGCGCATATTCGTGAAACCGCCGAGCACACCCAAGTCAAAACACCGACCACCTACAGCATCGTCGGTGCCGGTTCGCAGATTCTGCGTGACCTCGGTGTGCGCAAAATGCGCCTGATGAGCGCACCGATGAAATTTAATGCGATATCCGGATTCGACCTGGAAGTTGTAGAATACGTGCCCTCCGAATAAAGGCTGGCGTTTTCTGCCCCTTGTTCGCGGTTAAATCATCACTGAGGGACGCACTTTTCGCGTCCCGGCTCTTTAAGAGATTTGTCGAATGACCCTGAAGACCATCGAAGGTACCTTCATCGCCCCCAAAGGCCGCTATGCCCTGGTGGTTGGCCGCTTCAACAGCTTCGTGGTTGAAAGCCTGGTAAGCGGTGCTGTGGATGCCCTGGTTCGCCACGGTGTGAGCGAGAGCGACATCACTATCATCCGCGCCCCTGGCGCCTTCGAAATTCCACTGGTTGCGCAAAAAGTTGCACAGCAGGGTGAATACGCGGCGATCATCGCCCTGGGCGCGGTCATTCGGGGCGGTACTCCGCACTTCGAATACGTGGCTGGCGAATGCACCAAGGGCCTGGCCCAGGTGTCCATGGAGTTCGGCGTGCCAGTCGCTTTCGGCGTACTGACCGTAGATTCCATCGAGCAAGCCATCGAGCGCTCCGGCACCAAGGCCGGTAACAAGGGCGCAGAAGCTGCCTTGTCCGCACTGGAAATGGTTAGCCTGCTGTCGCAGTTGGAGGCCAAGTGATTTCCGACGAGAGCGATCAGTTCAACCCACAGGATCCGCGTCCAGCCGATGCCGGCAAGCCATCCAAAAGCGAGAAGCGCCGTAAGGCGCGTCAACTCGCGACCCAGGCGCTGTACCAGCGCCTGATGGCCGGAGCCTCGCTGAACGAAATCGAAGCGCAGTTTCGCGTCGACAACGACTTCACGTTTGCCGACCAGAGCTACTTCCACGATATCCTGCACGGTGTACATGCCAACCTGACCGAGATCGACACGGCTCTGGCGCCATGCCTGGACCTGACCATTGAAGAACTCGACCCGGTTGAACTGTGCGTGATGCGCCTGTCCACCTGGGAGTTGCTCAAGCGCGTCGACGTGCCTTACCGCGTGGTGATCAACGAAGGTATCGAGCTGGCGAAAGTCTACGGCTCGACCGACGGCCACAAGTTCGTCAACGGCGTGCTCGACAAGCTGGCCCCGCGCCTGCGCGAAGCTGAAGTGAAGGAACACAAGCGCTAAGTCGCTTGAGTCCTGAATGGGTGAGTTCGAGCTGATCCGCAATTACTTCGCTGCCGCGCCTTGTGCGCAGGGCGGTGAAGGCATTGCCTTGGGGATCGGCGACGACTGCGCCCTGCTGGCGCTCCCTGCCGGGGAGCAGTTGGCAATCTCCACCGATACGCTGGTGGCTGGCGTGCACTTCGCCGACCCCTGTGACCCGTTCCTGCTCGGCCAGCGCTCGTTGGCCGTGGCAGTCAGCGACCTGGCCGCCATGGGCGCCCATCCTCTGGCCTTCACCCTCGCTCTCACCACACCCACCGTCGATGCCGATTGGCTGCAACGCTACGCCCAGGGTTTGAACGCCATGGCGCAAAGCTGCGGCGTGGGGTTGGTGGGCGGCGATACCACGCGCGGGCCGCTGAGCCTGACCCTGACCGTGTTTGGCCGTGTGCCGGCCGGGCAGGCGTTGGTTCGCAGCGGTGCGCAGCCGGGTGATTTGCTGTGTGTGGGTGGTGAACTGGGTAACGCTGCCGGCGCTTTGCCGCTGGTATTGGGGCAACGCACGGCGGACGCAGCTATCGCTGATCCGCTGCTCGCCCATTACTGGTCGCCGCAACCGCAGTTGGCGCTGGGCCTCGCGCTTCGGGGTAAGGCCACGTCTGCGATGGACATCTCCGACGGCCTGCTGGCCGATTGTGGGCATATCGCCAAGGCATCGGCTGTCAGGCTGGTCATTGAGCGTGAGAAACTGCCGTTATCCCAGGCGTTGCTGGCGTTTGTTGGCGATGACGATGCCCGTGTGGCCGCGTTGAGCGGGGGCGACGACTATGTGTTGGCGTTCACCCTGCCACCGGCCGAGCTGGCGCCGCTGTTGGCGGACGGCTGGCCGATTCACGTGATCGGCCGGGTCGCGGCGGGGCAGGGTGTGACGCTGATTGACGCCGCCGGGCAAGACATCACGCCAGCCGTGCGCGGCTATCAGCATTTTCGCGACACGCCGTAAGCGACAGACCTGCGCTACCCTCTATACGGTTATCCCTGTACAGGAGGTAGTCACCATGGGTGTGCGCCGTTGGCTGCTGATAGTGTTGTGCGCTCTCGCAACCCAGATTCTCGCCGATGAAGCACCTGTCCCTGGCAAGATCATGCTGGCCAGTGAGCAGTGGAACGACTACACCAACAAAGATGGCAGCGGCCTGGCCTGGGATGTGTTGCGAAAGATCTTCGAGCCGGTGGGCATTACCGTGCAAACCCGCAGCGTGCCCTATACCCGTTCGGTCGGCCTGGCCCAGCGTGGCGAGGTGGATGGCTGGGTCGGTTCCTATCGCGACGAAGCCAGTGGCGTGTTGTACCCGCACTGGAATTTCGACTCCGACCACATCTACGCCCTAGGGCTGGCAGCCACACCTGCACCGAGCATCGCCACGCTGGGCAATTATCGTTTGGCCTGGGTGCGCGGCTACAAGTACGAGGAATACCTGCCGAATGTGCGCCGCTTCAACCCGATAGAACGTCGGAGTGGCATCCTGCCGATGCTGCAACACGGCCGCGCCGACTTCTATATTGATGCCCTCACTGAAGCCAAATACGTGCTCAGCCAGTCGGATGACCCGGCGCAATTCAAGCTCACTCATATAGCCGAACTGCCGCTCTACATAGGCTTTGCCGACACCGAGCGTGGGCGGGCATTGATGGGGGTTTATGAGCAACGCATGGCCACGTTGGTGAAGAGCGGCGAGTTGAAAGCGATTTTTGAGCACTGGAAACAACCGTACCCGTTCTGACCTGCATAGAACCAGGACGAAGGCCAATCGAACCTATTGATCTTTATCAGCGATAATTCAGCTTAAGCGTCTGTAGGAACCTGCTGTTACAATGACGCCCTCTGTGAAATCTGAAATCAGGAGCACACGGTGCCCGTCGTTTTCGTCGCCGCTTCCAAGCTGCCTACCCCTTTTGCCACGTTCACCATGAACGGCTTTCTCGAAGAGGCCACTGGCCGCGAGCACGTCGTGCTCAGCCTGGGTGATATCGCCGACGGCGCGCCGGTGCTCGGCCGCGTGCATTCCGAATGCCTGACCGGCGACGCCTTGTTCAGCCAGCGCTGCGACTGCGGCTCGCAACTGGAAGCGGCGATGCGCGCCATTGCCCGTGAAGGCCGTGGTGTGCTGCTGTACTTGCGCCAGGAAGGCCGTGGCATTGGCCTGATGAACAAGATTCGCGCCTACGAGCTGCAAGATGGTGGCGCCGATACCGTCGAAGCCAACGAGCGCCTGGGTTTTGCCGCCGACCAGCGCGACTACGCGATCTGCCTGCCGATGCTGGAGCATTTGGGCGTCAAATCCCTGCGCCTGATGACCAACAACCCGCGCAAAGTCAAAGCCTTGACCGAGATGGGCATCACCGTGGCCGAGCGCGTGCCGCTGCACACCGGGCAAAACCCGCACAACAAACTCTACCTGGCCACCAAAGCCAGCAAGCTCGACCACATGATGGGCAACGAGCATCAGGGCGAGGTCGACCGCGCGTGACCCGTGGCCAGGTAAAACGGCGACTGTCCTTCAACTGGTGGCAGTACCTGGCCCTGGCATTGCTCCCGTTGTTCGTGCTTAACCTGGTGTTCGGGCAAGCCCAATCCCTGCTTCCTGTGTTGGCCATGCCGTTCTTTATTGCCGGCGTGGCCTCGATGTTTCTGAGCCTGCGTTATTTTCATGGCTATAAACACGCACTGATCGCCACTTCCAAAGCTCTCGATACGCCCGAAGAACCGGCTGCGTGGATTACCCTCGCGGCCCGTCGGCGTGCGGCTTTGCTGGTAGCCGCACTGCCGGCCTGGATCGGCGCGTTGGCCGTGTTCGTCGGCCTGGAAGCGGTGCCGCTGTGCCTGCTGGCGCTGTCGACACTGGTGCTGTTCTATCTCTATCGCATCCCGCGTCAGCTGGGATGATGCGTGTTTGGCTGTCGCTTCTGGTGCTGGCATTCAGTGCCCAGGCGATTGCGGTTGAACGCGTCGTCAGCCTGGCGCCGTCTCTCTCCGAAATCGTGGTCGAACTGGGCGCCGCCGACCTGCTGGTGGGCGTGCTCGACGGCGGCGAGCGCCCGGCGGCATTGGCCCAAGTGCCGTCGGTTGGGCAATACGGCCAACTGAATATGGAGCGCTTGCTCAGCCTCAAGCCCGACCTCATTCTGCTTTGGCCCGGCAGTGTTGGCCCGGCCCAGCGCGAGCAATTGCAGCGCCTGAATATCCCGGTTTATGTGGCTGAACCCCATAGCCTTGAACAGCTGACGGCCCAGGTACAAGCCATCGCTCAACAATTGGGCCGCGAAGCGGCGGGGCGCACGCTGGCCGCGCAGTTACGCCAACGCTTGGCCGAACTGCGCCAACGCTATCAGCGCGCCGAACCGTTACGTGTGTTTTATCAGGTATGGAACCAGCCGCTGTACACCGTGGGCGGCGGGCAGATCATCAGTGATGCCTTGGAGGTATGTGGCGCACGCAACGTGTTTGCCGACCTCAAGCTGCCCGCGCCGCAGGTCAGCGTCGAGTCAGTGTTGCAGCGCAATCCCCAGCTGATCCTGGCGGGTGATCAGGCGCAACTCGACGAGTGGAAGGCCTGGCCTCAGATCGCGGCGGTGGCTGAAGGTCGTTTGCAGGTCGTGCCCGACAAGGGGCTGGAGCGGCCCAGCGGGCAGATGGTTGAGGCCATCGCGAAGCTCTGTCAGGCAATGGCTGCCCAGCGCTGAGAGTCGCTGTGTTTTCGTCTGCTGCGGTGCGATTAGTCTGTCAAAACCATCGGATTTTGCCTGGCGATCTACCCGCCTAGGAGTGCTAGTTTCGCGGCTCTCCCATTCGAGCTGATCAAGGACACATCATGCGTTATCTATTGGCGATGGCCGGCGCCGCTTTCGCATTGGCGCTTATAAGCGGGTGCGATATTTCCCAAAGAATTTCCGAACTGAGGACATTTGGTAATCACCCTGTGGTGGACAGGACCGCAACGGTGGACAGCACCCAGCAAGACCTCCTCACTATCCAGAAGCCTGCGAAAATCACCTCGATCCGTGGCGGCACCTCCCAGTGCTTTGATTACGCGTTGGAGCGCGATGGTAAAAGAGCCGATTATTTCGTCTCCTTCACCTCCCAGGGTTGGGCAAATGCCTGGGGCTACTCAACGTGCAGCAAGCAGGTGGCAGCAGGCAGCCTGACGTCTAACGAGCGGATCAAGAGGCAGTACTGACCATTGATAGTGCGCGCTGGCGTTACAGTTCCGGCGTCCAGGTCACTCCAAACAACAGCGCCCGGCCTTCTTCCCGGTAGCCGTATTGTTGGCCTTGATACTGATACAGCGCCCGGCTGTAGTCTTTGTTCAGCAGGTTATCGACCTTCATGTTCAATGTTACTTCACGGTTCACCGCCCAACTGGCGCGAAGCCCCAGCAACCCGTAACCACCCAACCGTTGCTGGTTTTTCGGATCATCGTAGCTGCTGCTTACCGCTTGCCAGCTGGCGCCGACGCCAAACTGATCGAATTGGCGATCCAGATCCAGGCTCACCGTGCGTCTGGCGCGGCGGGCCAATGTGCGGCCGGTGTCGCGGTCGCGTGGGTCAATCATCGCCAGCCCAAGGCTGCCTTGCCAGCCGAACAGTTCTTGCTTGAGCGCGGCTTCAAAGCCATTGATGCGGGCCGAGCTGACGTTTTGTGGGCCGTCGCTGCCGAACACGATGGCGTCCTGAATATCGGTGCGGTACAGCGACGCTTCCAGGCGGCTGGTGTCGCTGAGCTGGCTGCGCCACTGCAGCTCATAGCTTTTGGAGGTTTCGGGTTTCAGATTCGGGTTGGCGTTTTTAAAGCCGTATTCGTCCGGGTAGTAAAGGTCGTTGAAGGTCGGTGCGCGGAAGCCTTCGCTGTAACTGAACAACAGGTCGTTATCCGGGTTCACCGGCAGGGTCAGGGTGCCGCTCCAGCTGGTGTGACCGCCGAATTGCTGGTTCTGGTCGCGGCGCAGGCCCAGCTCGGTGGAAAAATACTGTGTTTCAAAGCGGTGCTGGATAAACGCGGCGCGGTTCCAGCGGCTGTCTTCGGCGAGCACCGTACTGCTGTTGACCCGGTCTTCGTACCAGTCGCCGCCCAGGATCAGGCTGTTCTGATCATTGAGGGTCAAGTCGTTCTGCCAGGTCAGCGAGTCGCGGTAGGTGTTGAACACGCTGCGGTCGTCGCTGAGTTTATCCAGAGTCTTTTCGCGGTTTTCACTGTGGCCCAGCTCCAGGCGAGACTTCCACGCATCGTTGAGGCGCGCGTCGACATAACTGCTGACGCTGCTGACGGTGAAGTCTGTATAGGGTTGTTGCTGGAAGCTCTGGTAATTGAGCGAGTCATAGCGACCAAAAGGGTTGTCGAATTCGCTTTTGCCACGGTTATCCAGCACATTCACGCCAGCGTCGATCTCATCGGTGAAGGCATGGCTCAGGCTGAAACTGATGGCTTGGTTGCGATAAGCATCGTGGTCGCCATCGCTCGGGTACGACGTGCGTGTGCGGTTGATCCCCGCCGTGTCATCCAGACTGGCGCCAAGGCTGAAGCGGGTTTGCTGGTCGCCGCCGGACAGTCCCAGGCTGCGCTCCCACGTCTGATTGCTGCCAAAGCCCACGTGCAGGCGCGGTTGCAGGCCCGACTCGGTGTTGCGCCGGGTGAAGATCTGAATCACCCCGCCAATCGCATCGCTGCCGTAGATCGCCGAGCGCGAACCGCGCAACACTTCTACGCGCTCGATCTGGTCGATGTTGAGGTATTGCAGGTTGCTGGTGCCGGTGGTGGAGCTGCTGATGCGCTGACCATCCACCAACACCAGGCTCTGGGCGGTGGACGTGCCGCGCACATACACGTTGGTCACGCTGCCACGGCCACCACTTTGCGCCACCTGCACACCGGGCACACGGCTGAGCAAGTCGCTCACGCTGGTGGGTTGCAAGCGGTCGATGTCATCGCGGGTGAACACGCTGTTGGCGGCGCTGCTGTCGTTACGCGCCTGCACCTGGCGGTTGGCGCTGATCACCACGTTGGGGAGTTTGAGGGCGTCGTCGCGCTCGAAGCTGTCGGCCAGCACGGCAGTGGCGGGGAGCAACAGCAGGGGCAGGGCAAAGCGAAGGCGATTCATGGGCTGTCCATAGCATTGAGCAGCAATACAAAAACAATGTGGGAGCTGGCTTGCCTGCGATAGCATCACCTCGGTCTTACTGAAAAACCGAGGTGACCGCAT
>NZ_VBVZ01000145.1 GCF_005863185.1 Pseudomonas edaphica | reverse complement strand
ACTCCTCACGTTTTGCCAGCGCGTCTTTCCTGCCCAGTTCAATCAACTCGCTGCAATACCCCGCCTCGAACAACAAGTAACTCAACACCCCCGCCCCACTGGTCTTGGTCGCCCCCGGACCGCGCAAGAACAGACGCAACGCCGCCGGCAATTCCTGCCGATGCCGCGCCGCGATTTCATCGATCGGCTGGCTGGGCGCAATCACCAGCACCTCTACCGGCGCCAGCCCAGGCGCAACATGGCTGAATTGGTTCAGACGCTCCAACAGCTCAATATCGCTTTCCAGGCTGTCAATAAACGTGCTGTTAAGCATATGCCCACCAATCTGCGCCAAGGTCGGCTCCTGGCCAGTGTAAGTACGTTGCACCGAAGGTTCATTGCCACGCGGGTTGCCGCTCACGCCCACCACCAGCACCCGGCTGGCACCCAGGTGCAAGGCCGGGCTGATGGGCGCGGATTGGCGCACGGCACCGTCACCAAAATATTCCTGGTCGAGTTTGACCGGCGCAAACAGCAAGGGGATCGCGGAGCTGGCCAGCAAGTGCTCAACCGTCAGTTGGGTCGGCACACCGATGCGCCGATGGCGCAGCCAGGCATCGATCTTGCCGCCGCCCTGATAGAAGGTCACCGCTTGCCCGGACTCATAACCAAAGGCCGTGACCGCGACTGCATGCAGATGCTTGTTGCGGATCGCCTCATCAATGCCGTGCAGGTGCAGTTTGTCGTTGAGCAAGTCGCGCAACGGCGCACTGTTGAGCAACGCCACCGGCACCTGGGCACCCAGGCCCAACAGGCTATGGATAAAGAAACGGCTGGCCTGGAGCACCACGCCCGGCCAATCGCTGCGCAGCACCAGATGGCTGCGAAAGCCCTGCCAAAAGGCGGTAAGGCGTTGGATGGCCGCAGTGAAATCCGTGGCGCCACTGGCCAGGCTCACCGCATTGATTGCGCCGGCGGAGGTGCCGACAATCACCGGAAAA
The DNA here is from genome assembly GCF_005863185.1 of Pseudomonas edaphica. Taxonomy (GTDB): domain Bacteria; phylum Pseudomonadota; class Gammaproteobacteria; order Pseudomonadales; family Pseudomonadaceae; genus Aquipseudomonas; species Aquipseudomonas edaphica. The sequence continues at coordinate 11,202 of NZ_VBVZ01000145.1, read as the reverse complement.
GGATTCGGCGCCCCCGGCGGCAGCAACTCGGCAATCGCCGCCAGTACGCCCACCTGATACGCCGCTCGCGCCCCGCCACCGGAAAGAATCAAGCCTGTGACCGGTTCAGCTGGGCGCATTGCGTCACTCCCTGGAAGAAAAGTAGCGGTTACCGGCGGCGCGGTTCGTACAGCTTAGCCTCGCCGGGCGGGCGGCTCTTGAAGCGCCGGTGCGTCCACAGGTACTGCTCGGGGCATTCGCGCACCGAGGCTTCGACCCACTGGTTGATGCGCAGGCAGTCAACCTCGTCGCTCTCACCGGGGAAGTCGGTCAGCGGCGGGTGGATCACCAGGCGATAACCGCTGCCATCGGCCAGGCGCTCCTGGGTGAAGGGCATCACCAGCGCCTTGCCCAGCCGCGCAAACTTGCTGGTGGCGGTCACGGTAGCGGCCTGGATGCCGAACAGCGGAACAAAAATGCTTTGCTTGGCGCCGTAGTCTTGATCCGGCGCATACCAGATGGCGCGGCCCGAACGCAGCAGCTTGAGCATGCCGCGCACGTCGTCGCGCTCTACCGCCAGGGAATCGAGGTTGTGCCGCTCACGGCCACGGCGCTGGATGAAGTCGAACAGCGGGTTGCCGTGCTCGCGGTACATGCCATCAATGGTGTGCTTCTGCCCGAGCAGGGCCGCGCCAATTTCCAGGGTGGTGAAGTGCAACGCCATCAGGATCACACCCTTGCCATCCAGATGCGCCTGCTTCAAATGCTCAAGCCCTTCGACATGGGCCAGGCGTGCCAGGCGCGATTTGGGCCACCACCAGCTCATGGCCATCTCGAAGAAGGCGATGCCGGTGGACGCGAAGTTTTCCTTGAGCAGCCGTTTACGCTCCTTGGCGGATTTTTCCGGGAAGCACAGCTCGAGGTTGCGCGCGGCGATGCGGCGGCGATCAGCAGCCACACGGTACATGCCGGCACCAAGTAATCGACCAATGGTCAGCAATGCACGGTAGGGCAACTGGGTAATCAGCCACAGCAGGCCGAGTCCCAGCCATAACAGCCAAAAGCGCGGGTGAAAAAATACAGCTCGAAAACGCGGGCGATCCATTACAGATTCCGGTAAAGACAAGGGCCGCGCATTCTACAACGTTCGACTCGGCTTGCGGCCCGTGGTTGTTATCGTTATAAGTCTCGACACTTTTCGTGACAAGCCGCTTTTGCCGACCATGAGCCAAACCGAACCGCTAGACCAAGATCCCGTGTTCCAGCTGAAAGGCAGCATGCTCGCCATCACCGTGCTGGAACTGGCCCGCAACGACCTCGACGCCCTGGACCGCCAGCTCGCCGCCAAGGTCGCCCTGGCGCCGAACTTCTTCAACAATGCCCCGCTGGTACTGGCCCTGGACAAACTCCCGGCCGGCCAAGGCGCGATTGATTTGCCCGGCTTGATACGCGTCTGCCGCTCCCACGGCTTGCGCACCCTGGCCATACGCGCCAGCCGTATCGAAGACATTGCCGCGGCCATCGCAATTGAACTGCCCGTATTGCCACCCTCCGGTGCCCGCGAGCGCCCGCTCGAACCGCTGGAAGGTGAAGTGAAGAAAAAACCGGAAAAACCGCCGGAACCTGCGGTCAAGCCTACAAAGATCATCACCTCCCCCGTACGCGGCGGGCAGCAGATTTACGCCCAGGGTGGCGATCTGGTGGTGATCTCCTCGGTTAGCCCCGGGGCGGAACTTCTGGCCGATGGCAACATCCATGTATACGGCCCCATGCGCGGACGTGCCCTCGCCGGCATCAAGGGCGATACCAAGGCGCGGATTTTTTGCCAGCAGTTGAGCGCTGAGCTAGTGTCCATCGCAGGCCAGTACAAGGTTTCAGAAGATTTGCGCCGTGATCCGCTGTGGGGGGCCGGGGTGCAGGTCAGCCTGTCGGGCGATGTGTTGAACATCATCCGTCTTTAACGGATACTGCCGCATTTTCCAAGCATCTCTAGACTCTGATAGCAAAGCGAAACCGGCAAGACTTGTGTAGGAATAATTGGAAGTTGGCGTTTCCCTGCGGAAATCACATCTTTTTCCTACAAAGGCTGTCCGCCTGCAGCGAGTTCCAAGAGATGTTTTTCAGGGGCTGAAAAGTCCTTTTTCCTTAGGGGTGAAACACCTTGGCCAAGATTCTCGTGGTTACATCCGGCAAGGGTGGTGTGGGTAAGACCACCACCAGCGCCGCTATCGGTACCGGCCTCGCTCTGCGCGGCCACAAAACAGTCATCGTCGACTTCGACGTCGGTTTGCGTAACCTCGACCTGATCATGGGCTGCGAACGCCGCGTGGTGTACGACTTCGTCAACGTGGTGAACGGCGAAGCCAACCTGCAACAGGCCCTGATCAAGGACAAGCGCCTTGAGAACCTGTACGTGCTGGCCGCCAGCCAGACCCGTGACAAAGACGCGCTGACCAAAGAAGGCGTAGGCAAAGTCCTGGCCGAGCTTAAAGAAACCTTCGAATACGTGGTGTGCGACTCACCGGCCGGTATCGAAACCGGTGCTCACCTGGCGATGTACTTCGCCGATGAAGCCATCGTCGTCACCAACCCGGAAGTCTCCTCGGTACGTGACTCGGACCGCATGCTCGGCCTGTTGGCCAGCAAGTCCCAGCGTGCCGAAAAAGGTGAAGACCCGATCAAGGAGCACTTGCTGCTCACCCGTTACAACCCTGAGCGCGTCAGCAACGGCGAAATGCTCGGCGTTGAAGACGTGAAGGAAATCCTCGCAGTGACCCTGCTGGGCGTGATCCCCGAATCCCAGGCGGTCCTCAAGGCTTCCAACCAAGGTGTTCCGGTGATTCTTGATGACCAGAGCGACGCCGGCCAGGCGTACAGCGATGCAGTTGATCGCTTGCTGGGCAAGACCGTGGAACATCGCTTCCTCGATGTTAAGAAGAAGGGATTCTTCGAGCGTATCTTTGGAGGCAACTAAATAATGAAATTTCTCGACTTCTTTCGCGCCAACAAAAAGCCAAGTACCGCGTCGGTAGCGAAAGAGCGTCTACAGATCATCGTGGCGCACGAACGCGGCCAACGCAGTACCCCGGACTACCTGCCAGCCTTGCAGAAGGAACTGGTCGAGGTGATCCGCAAGTACGTCAATATCGGCAACGATGACGTGCATGTCGCCCTGGAAAACGACGGCAGCTGCTCGATTCTGGAACTCAATATCACCCTGCCTGATCGTTAATCGAAAAGGCGGCCGCCACGGCGGCTCGATCACCTTGATCCCGTTTGGGAACCGGGTGGCCGAGCCGCCGTTGGCGTTTGTTACGAGGCTGTTTAATGCCGCTGTCCACTATTCATATCCTGCATCAGGACGCCGCCGTCCTGGTGGTGAACAAGCCGACCCTGTTGCTCTCGGTGCCTGGCCGCGCCGATGACAACAAAGACTGCCTGATCACCCGCCTGCAGGAAAACGGCTACCCCGAAGCCCGCATCGTGCATCGCCTGGACTGGGAAACCTCGGGGATCATCCTGCTCGCGCGGGACGCCGACAGTCACCGCGAACTGTCGCGCCAGTTTCATGACCGCGAAACCGAAAAAGCCTACACCGCCTTGGCCTGGGGTCAGCCGGAGCTGGACAGCGGCAGCATTGACCTGCCTTTGCGCTACGACCCGCCGACCAAGCCGCGCCACGTAGTCGACTATGAGTTTGGCAAAAACGCACTGACCTTCTGGAAAGTGCTGGAGCGTTGTGGCGATTGGTGCCGCGTGGAACTCACGCCGATCACCGGGCGTTCGCACCAGTTGCGGGTGCATATGCTGTCGATCGGCCATCCGCTGCTCGGTGATGGCTTGTACGCCCATGAACAAGCCCTGGCCGCCTGGCCACGCCTGTGCCTGCATGCGAGCATGTTGAGCTTTACGCACCCGCAAAGCGGCGAGCGGCTGCGCTTTGAGTGCCCCGCCCCCTTCTAAACTGAAAACACAGTCAAATGTGGGAGCTGGCTTGCCTGCGATAGCGATCTGTCTGTGCCAAATATATTGGCTTACACACCGCTATCGCAGGCAAGCCAGCTCCCACATTGGCCTTGCAGGGTTTTCAAGCGAGTAGCTTCACTTCAAATGTGGAGCCAATACGGTAAACTCCGCGCATTGCTGTCTGGAGCTATTTATGCGCGAAGCGTTGAATCAAGGCCTGATCGACTTCCTCAAGGCCTCCCCTACTCCTTTTCATGCCACTGCCGCCCTCGCCCAGCGCCTGGAAGCGGCCGGTTACCAGCGTCTCGACGAGCGCGAAACCTGGGCCACCGAGGCCAACGGGCGCTATTACGTCACCCGTAACGATTCCTCGATCATCGCCTTCAAGCTCGGTAAGCATGCGCCGCTGCAAGACGGCATCCGTATGGTCGGCGCCCACACCGACAGCCCCTGCCTGCGGGTCAAGCCCCAGCCGGAGCTGCAACGCCAGGGCTTCTGGCAGTTGGGCGTGGAAGTCTACGGCGGCGCGCTGCTGGCGCCGTGGTTCGACCGCGACCTGTCGCTGGCCGGCCGCGTGACCTTCCGCCGCGACGGCAAGGTCGAGAGCCAACTGATCGACTTCAAGTTGCCGATTGCCATCATCCCCAACCTGGCTATTCACCTGAACCGTGAAGCCAACCAGGGCTGGGCGATCAATGCACAGACCGAGCTGCCGCCGATCCTTGCGCAGTTTGCCGGTGACGAGCGGGTGGACTTCCGCGCCGTGCTCACTGAGCAACTCGCCCGCGAACACGGCCTGAACGCCGATGTGGTGCTCGACTACGAGCTGAGTTTCTACGACACGCAAAGCGCTGCGGTGATCGGCCTCAATGGCGATTTCATCGCCGGTGCGCGCCTGGACAACCTGCTGTCGTGCTACGCCGGCCTGCAAGCCTTGCTCACCAGCGAAAACGACGAAACCTGCGTGCTGGTGTGCAACGACCACGAAGAAGTCGGCTCCTGTTCGGCCTGCGGCGCGGATGGCCCGATGCTGGAACAGACCCTGCGCCGTCTTCTACCGGAAGGTGAGGAATTCGTACGCACCATTCAGAAATCACTGTTGGTCTCGGCAGACAATGCCCACGGCGTGCACCCTAACTACGCCGAGAAACACGACGCCAACCACGGCCCCAAACTCAACGCCGGCCCGGTGATCAAGGTCAACAGCAACCAGCGCTACGCCACCAACAGCGAAACCGCCGGGTTCTTCCGCCACCTGTGCATGGCCCAGGAAGTGCCGGTGCAGAGCTTTGTAGTGCGCAGCGACATGGGCTGCGGCTCGACCATCGGCCCGATCACCGCCAGTCACCTGGGCGTGCGCACCGTGGATATCGGCTTGCCGACGTTTGCCATGCACTCGATTCGTGAGCTGTGTGGCAGCCATGATCTGGCGCACCTGGTGAAGGTGTTGGGCGCGTTTTATGCGAGTCGCGATTTGCCCTGAGACCGAGGCGCGGCCATCGCAGGCAAGCCAGCTCCCACAGGGAATGTATTCCAATGTGTGGTGTGGGCTTGCCCGCGATGGCTGTTTCACTCACAGCCAACACTATCTGATTCACATCAACACCACTTTGCATAATCCGACCTAGACTTGTCAGTATTCCCACTCCGACAAGGCCGTCGCCCCATGATCTCCATGTCTTCGTTCCACGCCATGCTCATTCCCATCATCATCGGCATGATCCTGCTCGCGACCGGCTTCAACTTTCGCGACAAGCCGGTGGGTGTGTTTGGTATGTGGGTCGGTATGCTGTTGATCCTCGGCACTGTGGTTTACAAGATCCTTGCCAAACTGGCGGAATAACAAATGCACTCGCATTGGGCATAGCGGCCTCGTACACTCGGTCAATTCGTCGTTTTCAAGGTTGACCGCCTCGTGCTTTCCCGTCTCTTTGCCCTGCCCTGCTATTTTCTGATCGCCCTGCTCACGCTGCTGCCCCTTGCGCCAGCGCAAGCCGTGAGCCTGCCCGGCCTGCTGGGCAGCACCAACAAGACCCAGCCTCAGGCCGATGTGCCGCTGGACCAGTCGCTGGACGAGGTGATCAAGACCCTGGAAAACGACCAGCAGCGCACCCAACTGCTGAGCGACCTGAAGAAGCTGCGCGAAGCCACGCAAAAAGCCCAGCCCGCTGCCGAACAAGGCGTGCTCGGCTTGATCGGCAGCACCCTGGCCGAGCTTGAAGCCCAGTTTTCCGGGGCCGACAGCCCGTTGGGGCGCTGGTCCAACGAGATCGACCTGGCCAAGGAAGAACTCACGGCGCTGATGCTGCCGGCCACCGAATGGCTGCCGATCATTTTCGGTTTTGCCGTGATCCTGGCAGTGTGGAGCCTGCTGGCCGCCGCGCTGATCTGGCTCAGCCACCGTGTGCGAGAACGTTTCGGCCTGCCCGAAGAACTGCCGCAACACCCGCGTACCTGGGACATGGTGCGCTTCGCCCTGCGTAAACTGGGGCCGTGGCTGATTGCGTTGATCATCACGGTTTACCTCAGCTATGCACTGCCTTCGTCCCTGGGCAAATCCCTGGCGATGGTGCTGGCCTATGCGCTGGTGATCGGCACGTGTTTCTCGGCGATCTGCGTGATTGCCTTCTCGGTTCTCGACGGCCCACACCGTCACCGGGCCTTGTATATCCTGCGCCACCAGGCCTTCCGTCCGCTGTGGTGGATCGGCAGTTTTGCCGCCTTCGGTGAAGCCTTGAGCGACCCAAGGCTGGTTGCGGCGCTTGGCCAACATCTGGCCCACACCGCCGCGACCGTCGCCAATGTGATGGCAGCCCTGTCCACCGGCGTGTTTATCCTGCGCTTCCGCCGCCCGATCGCGCACCTGATCCGCAACCAACCGCTGTCGCGCCGCCTTACACGCCGTGCCCTCACCGACACGCTCTCGATCATCGGCTCCTTCTGGTACATCCCGGCGTTGTTGCTGGTGGGCATCTCGCTGTTCGCCACCTTCCTGTCGGCCGGCGACACCAGCACCGCGCTGCGCCAGTCGCTGCTGTGCACGGTATTGCTGGTGTTGTGCATGGTAATCAACGGGCTGGTGCGCCGCCATGCGCTCAAGCCGCAACGTGGGCACAAGCGCCACGCGCTGTACTCCGAGCGCCTGAAAAGCTTCGTCTACACCCTGGCCCATCTGGTGGTGTGGCTGGTGTTCATCGAGCTGGGCCTGCGCGTGTGGGGCCTGTCGATGATTCGCTTCACCGAAGGTGACGGCCATGAAGTCAGCGTCAAGCTGTTCGGCCTGGGCGGCACGCTGCTGTTTGCCTGGCTGATCTGGATCCTCAGCGACACCGCGATCCACCATGCCCTCACCCGCTCGCGCAAAGGCCTGGCCAATGCGCGTGCGCAGACCATGATGCCGCTGATCCGCAACGTGCTGTTCGTGACCATTTTTATCATCGCCGCCATCGTCGCCCTGGCGAACATGGGCATGAACGTCACGCCGCTGCTGGCCGGTGCCGGTGTGATCGGTATCGCCATCGGTTTTGGCGCACAGTCGCTGGTCGCGGACTTGATCACCGGCCTGTTCATCATCATCGAAGACTCCCTGGCGATTGATGACTACGTGGATGTCGGCGGCCACCTCGGCACTGTCGAAGGCCTGACCATCCGCACCGTGCGCCTGCGCGACATCGACGGCATCGTGCACACCATCCCGTTCAGTGAAATCAAGAGCATCAAGAACTACTCGCGGGAGTTCGGCTACGCGATCTTCCGGGTGGCGATCCCCTTCAACATGGAGATCGACGACGCCATCAAGCTGATGCGCGATGTCGGCCAGAAAATGCGCAACGACCCGCTGCAACGCCGCAACATCTGGTCGCCGCTGGAGATTCAAGGTGTGGAAAGCTTTGAGTCCGGCAGCGCGATCCTGCGTGCGCGCTTCAAGACTGCACCGATCAAGCAGTGGGAAGTGTCGCGGGCGTTCAACCTGTCACTCAAGCGTCATCTGGATGAAGCCGGGCTGGACCTGGCAACACCGCGCTTGAGCGTGCAGGTGGTGACCGCCGGTACGGTGCAGGAGAAAGATCAACAACAATAAACAAGGAGAGGTCTGTACGCGTTTAAACGGTCTGACACACCAATGGGTTTTCGGCATGCTGTGCGGGCTCGCCAGCAGCGCGGTGATTGCCGCCAGCAGTGGCCAGGGCAATGACCTGGAGAGTGCCCGGGAAGAAATCGCCGCCCAGGCCAAAATCCTCGAACCGGCGTTGCTGCAAACCCGCCGCGATATTCACGCCCACCCCGAGTTGGGCAATACCGAAACCCGCACCGCCGAACTGGTCGCCAAACAACTGCGCGACCTGGGCCTTGACGTCAAAACCGGCGTGGCCCGCACCGGCGTGGTCGCCATCTTGAAAGGCGCGCTGCCCGGCCCGACCGTGGCCCTGCGTGCCGACATGGATGCGCTGCCGGTCAAGGAAGTCGCCGACCTGCCCTTCGCCTCCAAAGCCAAAGGCAGTTACCTGGGCAAGGAAGTCGACGTGATGCACGCCTGCGGCCACGATGCTCACACCGCCATTTTGCTGAGCACCGCAAAAATCCTCAGCGGCATGCGTGAGCGCCTGCCTGGCACCGTGGTGTTTTATTTCCAGCCGGCCGAAGAAGGCCCGAGCGACTTTATCCCCGACGGCAAAAACACCTGGGGCGCGAAAATGATGGTGCAGGAAGGTGTGATGAAAGCGCCCAAGCCGGACGCGGTGTTCGGCCTGCATGTCTGGGCCGGTGTGCCTGCCGGGCAGATCGCCTATCGGCCTGGCCCGACCCTGGCCAGCTCCGATGACCTGCGCATCAAGATCCTCGGCAAACAGACCCACGCCGGCCGCCCGTGGGACGGCATCGACCCGATCACCGTCGGCGCGCAGACCATTGTCGGTTTGCAGACCGTGGTGAGTCGGCGCACCGACATCTCGTCGTTTCCGTCGGTGGTGAGCATCGGCACCATCAACGGCGGCACCCGCTACAACATCATCCCCGAGTCGGTGGACATGAGCGGCACCATCCGTTCCTACGACTACGGTATTCGCCAGAAACTGCACGCGGACGTGCGCCAGACGGTGGAGAAAATCGCCGAAAGCGGTGGCGCCAAGGCCGAAGTCACGATCATCGAAAAATACGACCCGACCATCAACAACCCGGCACTCACCGAAAAAATGCTGCCAAGCCTGCGTTGGGCAGCCAAGGATGATGTGGTGCAAGGCCCACTGGTGGGTGGCGCCGAGGACTTCTCGTTTTACGCCAAGGAAGCGCCGGGGTTGTTTGTGTTTCTGGGGGTGACGCCGAGGGATCAGGACATGAGCAAAGCGGCGCCGAACCATAATCCGGGGTTCTTTGTGGATGAGTCGGCGTTGGTGGTGGGGGTGCGGACGCTGGCGTCGTTGGCGACGGATTATCTGTATACCAACACAAAGCAGTAGCGAAGCGCTTTCTGTGGCGAGCGAGCTTGCTCCCTCGCAACAGAAAGCCCGCTCACAGTGCTCCGACGCATCAGCCAGCCAGCGCAGCGCCATCCATCTTCTGACGCAGGCTCAACGGGCGCATGTCAGTCCAGACTTCCTCAATGTAAGCCAGGCATTCTTTCTTCAGGCCGCTCTTGCCCACGGTGCGCCAGCCTTCGGGCACCACTTTGTAGTCGGGCCAGATGGAATACTGTTCTTCGTGGTTGACCACTACCTGAAACAGGATGTCGTCGCGGTCAAATACTGAGGTCATTGCTGTTCTCCATCGCTAAAAAACTGGCTGCGCACCACGCGCAGCACTGATATCTGTAGAAACGTACCAGGCCCGCTAAAAATTAGAGGCTGGCGACGGCTGCCGCCAAGGCGCGCCCGAAGATCTCGGCCACGCGGTCGACTTCCGCGGCGGTGATCACCAGCGGCGGCAGGAAACGCACCACGCTGCCGTGCCGGCCGCCCAATTCCAGGATCAGGCCACGCTTGAGGCATTCGCGTTGCACCAGTGGCGCCAGTTGGCGATGCACCGGCGGGTGGCCCTGGATATCGGGCATGCCATTGGGGTCGACCAGCTCAACGCCCAGCATCAGCCCACGCCCACGAATATCGCCCAGGTGCGGGAAGTCGCGCTGCAGGATGCGCAGGTGCTCAGCCAGGCGCTCGCCCATGGCTGCAGCGTGGCCGGCCAGGTCGTGTTCCTTGAGGTAGCGCATCACCGCCGAGCCTGCCGCCATCGCCATCTGGTTACCCCGGAAAGTCCCGGCATGGGCACCCGGCAGCCAGGTGTCGAGCCAGTCGCGATACACCACCACCGCCAGCGGCAAGCTGCCGCCGATGGCCTTGGACATCACCACCACGTCCGGGATGATGCCGGCGTGTTCAAAGGCAAACATCTTGCCGGTACGACCGAAACCGCTCTGGATTTCATCCACGATCAAGGCCACACCGGCCTGCTCGGTGATGCGTCGCAGGCCGCGCAACCAGTCGAGATCGGCCGGGATCACACCGCCCTCGCCCTGCACCACCTCGACAATCACCGCCGCCGGCAACAGCACGCCGGCTTCCGGGTCGTTGAGCAGGTTTTCCAGGTAATGCAGGTTGACCCGCACGCCTTCTGCGCCGCCCAGCCCGAAGGGGCAGCGATAGTCATAGGGGTACGGCAAGAATTGCACGCCATTACCCAGCAGAGCGCCCAAGGGTTTTTTCGGCCCCAGGCTGCCCATCAGGCTCAGCGCGCCCTGGCTCATGCCGTGGTAACCGCCCTGGAACGACAGCACCGTGCTGCGACCCGTGGCAGTGCGCACCAGCTTCAGCGCGGCTTCCACCGCGTCAGTGCCGGTGGGGCCGCAAAACTGAATTTTCGCTTCTTGCGCAAGCTTTGCCGGCAGCAGGCCGAACAGGTCCTGGACGAACTGGTCCTTGACCGGCGTAGTGAGGTCGAGCGTATGCAGTGGCAGCTCGTCACTCAGCACCTGCTGGATGGCTGCGATCACCACCGGGTGGTTGTGACCGAGCGCCAAGGTGCCTGCACCGGCCAGGCAGTCGATGAAGCTGCGACCTTCGACGTCTTCCACGTAGATGCCCTTGGCCCGCTTGAGCGCCAGCGGGATACGCCGAGGGTAGCTGCGGGCATTGGATTCCTGCTGACGCTGGCGGGCCAGCAGTGGGGTTTCTTCGAAGTGGTAGAGCGTTTCCACCGGTGGTGCGTCTTCGATACGGCTGGTAGCGACTGACATCTCTCGATCCCTCAATACGCGGGTAGGGG
>NZ_VBVZ01000144.1 GCF_005863185.1 Pseudomonas edaphica | reverse complement strand
TTGCTACTGCGCCAGGGCGCATTCGGCGCCGCACAGCCTGCCTAAGCATTTGAAATGCAATCAACTGTGGGAGCTGGCTTGCCTGCGATAGCGGTGTGTCAGCTTGCCCAAATGGCGCCTGATACTCCGCTATCGCGGGCAAGCCCGGCTCCCACAGTTGACCCTGTTGTTCTTACAGCATGCGCTCCAGGCCAACACTGGTGGCGAACCACGCATTAAACCTGCGCCACCAACTGCCCGGCTCCCGTGTCAGTGTGTGCAATTGGCCGTTATCCTCGGTCACCCACACCACCTGGCCATTCTGCAATTTCGCCTCATAGCTCAACGCTGGCGCCATGCCTTGCAGCGCCAGGTTGCGCACGTGTTCCGCCAGTTCGGGGCTGTCTACCAGCACCCCGACTTCGGTGTTCCACAGCACCGAGCGCGGGTCGAAGTTGAACGAGCCGATAAACGACTTTTGCCGATCAAAGATCATCGCCTTGCTGTGCAGGCTGGAGTCCGAGCCGTGGAAGGCGCCTCGGCGAAACAGGTGTGGGCCACTGCCACCGCCCGCATCGCCCGGTTGGCGGCGCAGCTCGTAGAGTTTCACGCCGTGTTCCAGCAACGCCTTGCGATAGAGCGCGTAGCCGCCGTGTACGGCAGGCACGTCGGTGGCTTCGAGGGCGTTGGTCAGCAGGCTGACTGACACGCCCGCATCGGCGCGCCCGGTCAGGTACACCAGCCCGGGTTGCCCCGGCACGAAATACGCCGAAATCATCATCAGCTCATGGCTGACGCCTTCCAGCTCCGGCGCCAGCTGAGTGGTTAGCAGTAAGCGTGGATCGGGGTCAGCCTTGGCCAGCACTTTGCTCGGCGCATCCCACAACGCCTGGTTCCAGGCCCAGATCAGCTCGCGGCGCCAGATGTCCATGCGCGGTTGTGTCTGGTAAGTGCGCAAGCGGTTATAGAGGGCGTGGTTCTGCTGGCGTGACTCAGCCAACGAGTCTTGCAGGCGTGCGCGTGCGGCGTTCAGGTCACCCTTGGACGGGGTGCTTGAGACGAAGTCGTCAATGGGCTTGCTCAGCGCGCTGTTCCAGTACTGATCAAAGCTGTGCCCGAGCTGCTCGGCCACCGGGCCGACGCTGAGCATGTCGATATCGGTGAAGTTGAGATTGGGCTCGGCATCAAAATACTCATCGCCCAGGTTGCGCCCGCCGACAATGGCCACGCTGTTATCCGCCAGCCACAGCTTGTTGTGCATGCGCCGGTGTTGCAGCGACAGGTTGAACAGCCGGCCCATCGCCCGTGTCACGCCGGTGCTGCGGCCCAGGTGCAGCGGGTTGAACAGGCGAATCTGGATCTGCGGGTGGGCGGCGAGGGTGGCGATAACCTGATCGAGGCCGTCGCTGGTGGTGTCGTCCAGCAAGATACGGATGCGCACACCACGGTCGGCGGCCTTGAGCAGTTCATCCACGAGCATGCGCGTGCTGATGCCGTCGTGCACGATGTAGTACTGCAGGTCGAGGCTGCTCTGAGCATTGCGGATCAGTTCGGCACGGGCCATGAAGGCTTCGCTGCTGTTGGGCAACAGGCGAAAGCCCGAACGACCTTGGTACGGCGCCGCCTGGGCCTGGATCGAGCGCCCGAACGAGGATTGCGCCGCAGGCAGGGCGTCGCTGGGGATGCGCGGTGCATCGACCGTGGCGCAGCCACTCAGCGTCAGGGCGCCCAGCAGCAAAAACGGTAAAAGCCGTCGAATCATCAAAGGCACTGCTTCCAGGTCAGGGCGGTTGTGGGATATGACGGCAGATTGCGGGGAAAGGTCAGTCGGTCACCTCGGCAAGCATCTTCATCGCGGCGGCCCCGACCTTGCGCACTGCCTCTTCGATCTGCGGCGTTGGCTTGGCAGCGTAGTTCATGCGCAGGCAATTACGGTATTTGCCGGAGGCGGAAAAGATGCTGCCCACCGCCACCTGTACGCCTTGTTCCATCAGCACACGGTTAAGCTTCAAGGTATCAAAGCCTTCCGGCAGCTCGATCCATAGCATGAAGCTGCCTTGGGGCCGACTGGCACGGGTGCCGGCCGGAAAATAGCGGCTGACCCAATCGAGCATCAAGTCGCGATTGCGCTGGTATTGGGTGCGCATCCGCCGCAAATGCGGCTCGAAGTGACCGTTTTTGAGGAACTCTGCGATGGCGATCTGCGGTTGCGTCGCTGTGGAACCGGTGCTGATGTATTTCATGTGCAACACCCGCTCAAGATAGCGCCCTGGCGCTACCCAGCCGATGCGCAGGCCGGGCGCCAGGGTTTTCGAGAACGAGCTGCACAGCAGCACACGGCCATCTTCGTCGAAAGATTTGATCGTGCGCGGACGCGGGTAGCTGTAGGCCAATTCGCCGTACACATCGTCTTCAATAATCGCCACGTCAAAGCGCTGGGCCAGGGTTAGCAGTGCGCGTTTGCGTGCCTCGGGCATGATGTAACCCAGCGGGTTATTGCAGTTGGGGGTCAGCTGGATGACCTTGATCGGCCACTGTTCCAGTGCCAGCTCCAGTGCTTCGAGGCTGATGCCGGTGATGGGGTCGGTGGGGATTTCCAGGGCCTTCATGCCCAGACCTTTGAGGGTTTGCATCGCGCCGTGAAAGCTTGGCGAGTCGACCGCAACAATATCGCCAGACTCGCAAATCGCGTGAATGCTGGCGGACAGCGCCTCATGGCAGCCGGTGGTGATGACGATATCTTCGGCAGTCAGCTGGCAGCCTGAATCCAGAGACAGTCGGGCGATCTGCTCACGCAATTCCATACAGCCAAGGATATTGTCGTAATACAGCCCCGGCAGGTCCTGGCGGCGGCTCACGCGGGCCAGGCTGCGCAGCAGGGGCTTCATGGTCGGCGACAATACGTCCGGCATGCCACGGCCCATCTGTATGACGTCTTTGCGCGGCACGGCGCGAATCAGTTCCAGCACCTGGTCCCACTGCGAGATTTCCACCGGGCGCTGTGCCGGGCGGCCGATTTCCGGCAGCGCCGGCAACTCGCGTCCGACCGGCACAAAGTAGCCCGACTTGGGCTTGGGCATCGCCAGGCCGTTGTCTTCGAGCAAGCGATAGGCTTGTTGCACGGTACTCAGGCTCACTCCGTGTTCCACACTCAAGGCCCGCACGGAAGGCAAGCGATCACCGGGGCGATAGAAGCCCTGCTCGATGCGCGTGCCCAGTAATTCGGCGAGGTTGACGTAGAGGGTCATGGTGATCGCTCCGAGGGGACCAGTACAGATAGGCGCAAAATACAGGATTCAGCCGTTCATGGGCAGTATCTGTATGGATTTAATAAAGATTGGTTGAATCTGTAATGGTTTTGCCCGCGCGCCCATCCTAGTCACTCATGGCAACAGGCAAATGAGGGGCAACACGATGAACGGCATGAGCGATGTGCGGCTGATGTTACACAGTCAGCAATTGCAGGCAGGGCAGGAGCGGGCGAAGGCGCCGCGCGATATCAGCCGCTGGAGTCTGTTCTGGCACCGCCGCTACACGCGCAAAGCCTTGCTGCACCTGACCGGTGAGCAACTGCGTGACGTCGGGTTGACTGCCGAACAGGCGCGCCAGGAAGGCATGAAGCCGTTCTGGCGCGACTGATCAGAGCAGCTCTTTGAAGCGGTGCCAGAGCATCCCCAGCGCCAACAGCGGCGAGCGCAGATGTTTGCCGCCGGGGAAGGTGATGTGCGGCACCTGGGCGAACAAATCAAAACGCCCCTGCTGTTGGCCGCTGATGGCTTCGGCCAGCAGCTTGCCTGCCAGGTGCGTGGCGTTGAGGCCATGGCCGGCGTAGGCCTGGGCGTAATACACGTTGGGCTGGTCGGCCAGCCGGCCAATCTGCGGCAGGCGGTTGGCGCCGATGCCGATCATGCCGCCCCATTGGTAGTCGATCTTCACGTCCGCCAGTTGCGGGAACACCTTGAGCATTTTGGGGCGCATATAGGCGCCGATGTCCTGCGGGTCGCGGCCGGAATAGTGGCAGGCTCCGCCGAACAGCAGGCGGCGGTCGGCGGACAGGCGGAAGTAATCCACGGTCACGCGTTGATCGCACACCGCCATGTTCTGCGGCAGCAGGCTGGCGGCCTGGGCTTCGTTCAAGGGTTCGGTGGCGATGATGTAGCTGCCGGCGGGCAGCACCTTACCGCTCAATTGCGGGTTCAGGCCGTTGAGGTAGGCGTTGCAGGCCAGCACCAGGGTGTTGGCGCGCACGTTGCCATTGGCGGTGTGCACGTTGACCTCGGGGCCGTAGTCGATGCGCGTCACTTCGGACTGCTCAAACAGCTTCACGCCCAGCTGCTGCGCGGCGGCGGCTTCGCCGAGGGCCAGGTTCAGCGGGTGCAAATGGCCGGAACCCATGTCGATCATGCCGCCTACATAGCGCTCGGAGCCGATCACGCTGCTCATCTCGTTGGCTTGCAGCAGACGTACTTCATGGCGATAACCGAGGTTGCGTAGTTCTTCGGCGTCTTCGGCCAGGCCGATCAGATCGCGGGGTTTGTTGGCGAGGTCGCAGTAACCCCAGGTCAGGTCGCAGGGGATCTGATAGCGCTCGACTCGCTCGCGCACGATCTCGACGGCTTCCAGGCCCATCAGCTTCATCTGGCGCACGCCGTCGCTGCCGATCACGTTGCTGAACTGGTCCAGGCCGTGGCCGACACCGCGAATCAGCTGGCCGCCGTTGCGGCCGCTGGCGCCCCAGCCGAGCTTGCGCGCTTCCAGCAGCACCACGCTAAAGCCGCGCTCGGCCAGCTCAAGCGCTGTGTTTAGGCCGGAATAGCCGCCGCCAATCACGCACACATCGGCGCGCACTTCGCCCATCAGCGCCGGGTAGTCAGGCTGTGAAACGCTGCTGGCGGCGTAGTAGGAAGCGGTGTGCCGGGCGCTGGCGGTCATGGGGAGCATCCCTGTTTGGAAAATTTGACGCAGGATACAGCGGTCGGACGAAGCTGTCTGCGCAGCACGTTTTGCGTCAGAATCCACGCCTATTCGCCGTTCGGTAAGTGTTTCGATGAGTTGCAACAGCCAGAAAATCAGCGCGCTGCGCAGGCAGATCCCTTCGTTCGAGTGCGTCCCCGGCTGCCACGACTGCTGTGGGCCGGTGACCACCTCACCCGAGGAAATGTCGCGCCTGCCACGCAAGACTGCCGCCGAGCAGGAGGCGGCCATGGACGAGCTGAACTGCGTGCACCTGGGGCCGAACGGCTGCACGGTGTATGACGAGCGGCCGCTGATCTGCCGGTTGTTTGGCACTACCAAGACGTTGCCGTGCCCGAATGGGCGGCGGCCGGTGGAATTGATTCACCCTAGGGTTGAGAAGCAAATTCACGAGTACATGGCGAGTACCCGGCAAGTACTGGTCTGACGGATGTACTGGATCAAAAAAATGTGGGAGCAGGCAAGCCAGCTCCCACATTTGACCGAATTGTGTCATTTGGTCAGTCGGGGATCGGCAGATTGAGGCTCTCTTTCACCTCTTCCATCACGATATAGCTCTTGGACTCGCGCACATGCGGCAGCTTGAGCAAGATATCGCCGAGCAATTTGCGGTACGAGGCCATCTCGGAGATTCGCGCTTTCACCAGGTAGTCGAAGTCGCCTGACACCAAGTGGCACTCCAGCACATGGGGCAGCTTCAGCACGGCGCGGCGGAATTCCTCAAAGGTGTCGCCCGACTTGTAATCCAGGCTGATCTCGACAAATACCAGCAAACTCCCCTTCAAATGCTGCGGGTTGAGCCGCGCGTTGTAGCCCATGATGATCCCTTCGCGCTCCAGGCGGCGGACCCGCTCGGTGCACGGCGTGGTCGACAGCCCGACCTTTTCCCCCAGCTCCGTGAACGAAATACGCCCATCGGTTTGCAGGATACGCAGGATATTGCGGTCGATCTTGTCCAGCTCCCGCTTGGTCTGGGTGTTGGTACGCATAGGGGATACGCCTCTGTGAAAAGGGTTTTTGCCGAGAATTGTCGCCAAATATAGGCATTTATATAGTGAAATGCACTGGTCATTGTTTTTTACACTGCGCCCATCATTGCTCGAATAACACACGTCAGCGGCTAAGCCCGTGATGAGGATATAAAAATGCGCGTTCTGGTCTTGGGTAGCGGCGTCATTGGGGTGACCAGTGCCTACTATTTGGCGCGGGCCGGCTTTGAAGTGGTTGTGGTCGACCGTCAGCCCGCCGCTGCCATGGAAACCAGTTTCGCCAACGCAGGCCAGGTGTCGCCGGGTTATGCCTCGCCCTGGGCCGCGCCAGGCGTGCCGCTCAAGGCCATCAAGTGGTTGCTGCAACGCCACGCGCCACTGGCGATCAAAGCCACCGCCGATATCGATCAGTACCTCTGGATGGCGCAGATGCTGCGCAACTGCACCCAGAGCCGTTATGCGGTGAACAAAGAGCGCATGGTGCGCCTGTCCGAATACAGCCGTGACTGCCTTGACGAACTTCGCGCCGAAACCGGCATTGCCTACGAAGGCCGCAGCCTTGGTACTACGCAGTTGTTCCGCACCCAGGCGCAATTGGATGGCGCAGCCAAAGACATCGCCGTATTGAAAGAATCCGGCGTGCCGTTCGAATTGCTCGACCGCGCCGGCATTGCCCGCGTAGAGCCAGCCCTGGCCAGCGTCACCGATATCCTCGCCGGCGCCCTGCGCCTGCCCAACGACCAGACCGGCGACTGCCAGATGTTCACCACGCGTCTGGTGGACATGTGCAAGCAATTGGGCGTGGAATTCCGTTTCGAACAGGACATCCAGCGCCTTGATTACGCCGGTGATCGCGTTAATGGCGTGTGGATCGATGGCAAGCTGGAAACCGCCGACCGTTACGTACTGGCCCTGGGCAGTTACTCGCCCAAGTTGCTTAAGCCGCTGGGGATCAAGGCGCCGGTGTACCCGCTCAAGGGTTACTCGCTGACCGTGCCGATCACCAACCCGGCGATGGCGCCGACTTCGACCATTCTTGATGAAACCTACAAGGTCGCGATCACCCGTTTCGACAACCGCATCCGCGTCGGCGGCATGGCTGAAATAGCCGGTTTTGACCTGTCGCTGAACCCTCGTCGACGTGAAACCCTGGAGATGATCGTCAACGACCTTTATCCTCAGGGCGGCGATTTGACCGAAGCCACTTTCTGGACCGGCCTGCGCCCGACCACACCCGACGGCACGCCGATTGTCGGTGCCACCCCGTTCAAGAACCTGTTCCTGAACACCGGCCACGGCACCCTTGGCTGGACCATGGCGTGCGGCTCTGGCCGTTTGCTGGCTGACCTGATGGCGAAAAAAACGCCGCAGATCAGCGCCGAAGGTCTCGATATTTCCCGTTACGGCAGTAACCACCAGGAGTCCGCAAAACATGTCAATCCAGCGCCAGCTCACCAATGAGCGCATGAGCCAGATCGTTGTTCACAGCGGTACGGTGTACCTGGCAGGCCAAGTCGGCGACGACATGAATGCCGGGATTGAACAGCAGACCCGCGAAACCCTGGCCAATATCGAGCGTTTGCTGGACCTGGCCGGCACCGACAAAACCAAGTTGCTGTCGGTGACGATCTACCTCAAAGACATCGATGCCGATTTCGCCGGCATGAACGCGGTGTGGGACAAGTGGCTGCCTAAAGGCGTGGCCCCGGCCCGTGCCACGGTTGAGGCCAAACTGTGCGAACCGGAAATTCTGGTAGAGCTGTCCGTGGTGGCTGCGCTGCCTTAAACGTAGCTTTTTTCCCCCGGCGCCGTGGCTGATAGTCGGCGCCGGTTTTTCTTCACTTTACCGCCTAGAAGCCTGCCGCCATGCGTCCTGCCCGTGCCCTGATCGACCTCCAAGCCCTGCGTCATAACTACCAACTGGCCCGTGAAGTCACGGGAGCCAAAGCCCTCGCCGTGGTCAAGGCGGATGCCTATGGCCATGGTGCCGTACGTGTGGCCCAGGCGCTGGAAGCCGAGGCGGAGGGGTTTGCGGTGGCGTGCATCGAGGAGGCATTGGAGCTGCGGGCTGCCGGGATTCGTGCGCCGGTATTGCTGCTGGAAGGTTTTTTCGAAGCTGACGAACTGCCGCTGATCATCGAACATGATTTTTGGTGCGTGGTGCATTCGTTGTGGCAGTTGGAAGCCATCGAACAAGCCCGGCTGAGCAAACCGCTGACCATTTGGCTCAAGCTCGATTCGGGCATGCACCGCGTAGGCCTGCACCCCAAGGATTACCACGAGGCGTACCAGCGCCTGCTGGCCAGCGGCAAAGTGGCCAGGATCGTACTGATGAGCCACTTCGCCCGCGCCGATGAACTCGATTGCGTGCGCAGTGACGAGCAAGTGGCGGTGTTTGAAGCGGCCCGCCAAGGGTTGTCGGCCGAGGTCAGTCTGCGTAATTCGCCGTCGGTGATGGGCTGGCCGAATATGTCCAGCGACTGGGTGCGCCCAGGCATCATGCTCTACGGTGCCACGCCGTTTGGTGAGGACCAGGCCATCGCTGCGCGTTTGCAGCCGGTGATGACCCTGGAATCGAAAGTCATCTGCGTGCGTGAATTGCCGGCCGGTGAGCCGATCGGTTACGGCGCCAAGTTCATCACGCCAAAACCGATGCGCGTCGGCGTGGTTGCCATGGGCTATGCCGACGGCTACCCGCGCCATGCACCGACCGGCACGCCAGTGCTGGTGGCAGGCCAGCGCAGCCAGTTGCTGGGCCGAGTGTCCATGGACATGCTCTGCGTTGACCTCACCGACGTGCCCCAGGCCGGGCTCGGTTCCACCGTGGAGCTGTGGGGCAAAAATATCCTTGCCAGTGACGTGGCGGCGGCTGCCGAGACCATCCCCTACCAGATTTTCTGCAACCTGCGCCGCGTACCAAGGCTCTATTGCGGGGCTTAAGCAGCGCCTACGAGCAGAGCCCACCGGGATTTAGGTCCAAGTGTTGTAAATACTGAACGCTGTCGCCATGATAACGCTCAACTACAACAAAGCCTGAATCCTAGGAGGCTCCTGCATTGGACGTCGGCGAACGACTGCAATCCATCCGTAAACTCAAAGGTCTTTCCCAGCGTGAGCTCGCCAAGCGCGCGGGTGTCACCAACAGCACCATTTCGATGATCGAAAAAAACAGTGTCAGCCCCTCGATCAGCTCCTTGCGCAAGGTGCTGGGCGGCATCCCCATGTCCATGGTCGAGTTCTTTTCCGAGGAGATCCTCCAGGAAAAACCGACGCAGATCGTCTATAAAGCCAATGAGCTGATCGACATCTCGGACGGCGCCGTCACCATGAAACTCGTCGGGCGCGCGCACCCCAGCCGGGCGATTGCGTTTCTTAACGAGATCTACCCGCCGGGCGCCGATACGGGCGAAGAAATGCTCACCCACGAAGGCGAAGAAACCGGGATTCTGGTGGAAGGTCGCCTGGAGTTGGTGGTCGGTCTTGAAACTTTTGTGCTCGAAGCCGGCGATAGCTACTACTTTGAAAGCACCAAGCCGCATCGTTTTCGCAACCCGTTCGACGTGCCGGCGCGGCTAATCAGCGCAGCCACACCTGCGAACTTTTGACAGAAGAGGCGTGCTGCCAGCGTTGCAGACACACCCGTCGTTGTAACCGTGAGGCCGAATCTCCCTTTATTTAATAGGGTTGTTTCGGCATGACGGGCTAACCGTTATACTTTCGCCGCCTGCGAAACCGTGGCCGCAGGCGTGAATAGCCACCATTGAGGGTGAACGCGTGAACCTAATTATGAAAATGCTGGCTGCACCAGCAACCGTACTGGCCCTATGGGCTGTCAGCGCTCAAGCTGCGACCAATGATGAAATTGCCAAGCGCCTGGAGCCTGTCGGCCAGGTGTGTGTCCAGGGCCAGGAATGCAAAGGGATGGAAGTTGCCGTGGCTGCGGGCGGCGGCGGCGGCGCGAAGACGCCGGATGAAGTGATTGCCAAGCACTGCAATGCGTGCCACGGCACGGGTTTGCTGGGCGCACCGAAGATCGGTGACAGCGCGGCCTGGAAAGACCGCGCCGACCACCAGGGCGGCCTCGACGGCCTGCTGGCCAAGGCGATCACCGGCTTGAACGCCATGCCGCCAAAAGGCACATGCGCCGATTGCTCGGATGCTGAGCTGAAAGGCGCAATCGAGAAGATGTCGGGGCTGAAATAAACCGATCTTCGCCAAAAAGCCGCTGACCAGCGGCTTTTTTGTGCCTGCGATTTGTACTTCAACGCTGTTCATTGCAGCAAAGACCCGGCAAGCTCGGTCCAACCCCTAATCACGGAATGTTCAGGAGGGTCGGATGGTGCAGTTGTGTTCAATCGAGCAAGCAGTTGACGACGTACTGGCACGCTTGCCGGCGCATATCCACATGGGCATGCCGCTCGGTCTGGGCAAGCCCAACCTGTTCGTCAATGCGCTGTACCGGCGTATCGCCAAGCTGCCGGAGCGCGAGCTGACGATCTATACCGCACTGGCCCTGGGCCGCCCGACCATGGGTGACGGCTTGCAGAAGCGCTTTCTCGAACCCTTTATCGAGCGGGTATTCGGCGACTATCCCGAGCTGGATTTCCTGGCGGATTTGCACAAGGACAGCCTGCCAAAGAACATCCGCGTGCAGCAATTCTTCATGCAGCCTGGCAGCCTGCTGCATAGCGCGTCGGCGCAGCAGGACTACGTCAGCAGCAACTACAGCCACGCTGCCCGCGATATCAACGCCGCCGGCTTGAACCTGGTGGCGCAATTGGTCGCCAGCAGCGCCGAACACCCCGACCGGCTGAGCCTGAGCTGCAACCCCGATATCACCCTCGACCTGCTGCCGATGATCGCCAAGCGCCGCGAAGCAGGCGAAACCATCCTCGTCGTCGGCCAGGTTCACAGCGATTTGCCCTATATGCCCGGCGATGCCGAACTGGGTATGGACGCCTTCGATTACCTGATCGACGAGAAGGACAGCACCACGCTGTTCTCCACACCGAATATGCCGGTCGGCTTTCAAGACCACTTTATCGGCTTGCATGCCAGCACCCTGGTGCGCGATGGCGGCACGTTGCAGATTGGCATTGGCTCGATGGGCGATGCGCTGACCGCCGCCTTGCTGGCGCGCCAGGCCGATAACGAAGCCTACCGGTTGTTGCTGACGGATCTGGATGTTTACCAGTGGGCGCCTTTGATCAGCCGCGAAGGCGGTGTCGAGCCCTTTGCGCGTGGCCTTTATGGATGCAGCGAAATGTTCGTCAACGGCCTGCTGGTGCTGGCCGATGCCGGGATTATTCGGCGCAAGGTCTACCCGGATGTGACGACCCAGCAGCAGGCCAACGCCGGCACCCTGGATGACGCCGCGCAGCCCGACGGTGTTTCCATTCACGGCGGTTTCTTCCTCGGGCCGCGCAGCTTTTACCAGCGTTTGCAGGAAATGACTCACGCCAAACGCCTCGAATTCAACATGACCGCCATCAGCTACATCAACGAGCTGTACGGGCAGGAAGCACTCAAGCGTCTGCAACGCCTGGATGCGCGCTTTATCAACAGCGCGATCATGGTGACGCTGCTCGGTGCGGGCGTGGCCGACCAGCTCGAAGACGGTCGCGTACTCAGCGGCGTGGGCGGGCAGTACAACTTTGTTGCGCAAGGCCATGCGCTGGAGGGCGCGCGTTCAATCCTGATTCTGCGCAGCTGGCGCGAGTCGGCGGGTGAGGTCAGTTCCAATATAGTCTGGGAGTACGGGCACTGCACCATCCCACGGCACCTGCGGGATATCGTCATTACCGAATACGGCATTGCCGACTTGCGCGGTCAGACGGATGCCAAGGTGATCGAGGCCTTGCTCAAGGTCACCGACTCGCGCTTCCAGAACGACCTGATCGAACAGGCGCAAAAGGCTGGCAAGCTGGCCAAGGACTTCGAACTGGACCCACGTTTTACTGAGAATACGCCGGAGCGGCTCAAGGGCATTCAGGCGCGGCATCGCCGGTTGTTTCCGGAATATCCGTTGGGCACTGATTTTACCGATGAGGAACGGGACCTGTTGCGCGCCCTTAACTGGCTCAAGAGCAAATTCAAGCTGACGGAGATTCTGGAATTGGGCCGGGCGGCACTGGATGCACCGGAGCCGGAGGCGTTTCCCGAGCATTTGAAGCGCATGCGGCTGGATCAGCCGGAGGGGTTGAAAGAGGATCTGTATCAGCGCTTGCTGCTTGCTGGCCTCCAAGCCACCGCGCACTGACAGGCACCAAAAATCAAATGTGGGAGCTGGCTTGCCTGCGATAACGGAGTGTCAGTCGACAGAGT
>NZ_VBVZ01000143.1 GCF_005863185.1 Pseudomonas edaphica | reverse complement strand
GACCCGGCCCTGGCCCTGGTGCTGGAAGGCCAACGCCAGCTGTTCAGCAGCCGCCGTGAAGCCTTTGCCCGTGAACAAGCCGGTATTCGCGCCAACGTCGACGGTGCCACCTCGCAACTGAGCGGCATGCGCCGCGCCCGTACCGACCTGTCTGCCCAGGCGCAATCCCTGCGCGACCAACTGGCCAACCTGCAACCCCTGGCCGACAACGGCTATATCCCGCGCAACCGCTTGCTGGACTACCAGCGCCAACTGTCCCAGGTGCAACAGGACCTGGCGCAGAACAGCGGAGAAAGCGGACGCGTGGAGCAGGGCATTCTCGAATCACGCCTCAAATTGCAGCAGCACAGTGAGGAGTATCAGAAAGAAGTGCGCAGCCAGTTGGCCGACGCGCAACTGCGCAGCCTGACCCTGGAACAGCAACTGACCTCGGCGGGTTTTGATTTGCAGCACAGCGAAATCAATGCACCGGCCGATGGCATTGCGGTCAACCTCAGCGTGCACACCGAAGGCGCCGTGGTGCGCGCCGGTGAAACCCTGCTGGAGATCGTGCCCCAGGGCACGCGCCTGGAAGTGGAAGGGCGCCTGCCGGTGCATCTGGTCGATAAAGTGGGCACCCACCTGCCGGTCGATATCCTCTTCACTGCCTTCAACCAAAGCCGCACACCACGCGTGCCGGGCGAAGTCAGCCTGATCTCGGCCGACCAGATGCTCGATGAAAAGACCGGCCAGCCTTACTACGTGCTGCGCACCACGGTCAGCGAGGCTGCATTGGAAAAACTTCACGGCCTGGTGATCAAGCCGGGCATGCCCGCCGAGATGTTTGTACGCACCGGCGAACGCTCCTTGCTCAACTACCTGTTCAAACCGCTGCTCGATCGCGCCGGTTCTGCGTTGACTGAGGAATGAGCATGCGCGTTGTGTTCATTTCGTTGATGTTGGTGTGCGGCGTTTCCCAGGCAGCCATGGGGCCGTTTGATGTGTACGAGCAGGCATTGCGTAACGATCCGGTGTTTCTGGGCGCCATCAAGGAACGCGACGCGGGCCTGGAAAACCGCACCATTGGCCGTGCCGGGCTGCTGCCGCGGCTGTCGTACAACTACAACAAGGGCCGCAACAACTCCGAGGCGCACCTGCCGGACGGGCGCGGCGGCAGTTATCGCGACGACCGCAACTACAACAGCTATGGCTCGACCTTCAGCTTGCAACAGCCGTTGTTCGACTACGAAGCCTATGCCAACTATCGCAAGGGCGTGGCCCAGGCGCTGTTCGCCGATGAAAGCTTTCGCGACAAGAGCCAGGCGCTGCTGGTGCGGGTGCTGAGCTATTACACCCAGGCGCTGTTTGCCCAGGACCAGATCGACATCGCCCGCGCCAAGAAAAAGGCCTACGAGCAGCAGTTCCAGCAGAACCAGCACCTGTTCCAACAGGGCGAAGGCACGCGCACCGACATTCTCGAAGCCGAGTCGCGCTATGAGCTGGCTACCGCCGAAGAGATCCAGGCGCTGGACGAGCAGGACGCGTCGTTGCGCGAGCTGGGGGCGTTGATCGGCGTGCAAAGCGTCGACATCCACGACCTGGCGCCGCTGAACCAGAGCTTTGCTGCCTTCACCCTGACCCCGGCCAACTACGACACCTGGCATGAACTGGCGCTGAGCAATAACCCCACGCTGGCGTCCCAGCGCCAGGCCGTGGAAGTGGCGCGTTATGAAGTGGAGCGCAACCGCGCCGGGCATTTGCCCAAGATCACCGCGTATGCCAGCTCGCGCAAACAGGAGTCCGACAGCGGCAACACCTACAACCAGCGCTACGACACCAACACCATCGGCGTTGAAGTCAGCCTGCCGCTGTATGCCGGTGGCGGGATCTCCGCCTCCACTCGCCAAGCCAGCCGCGGCATGGAGCAGGCCGAGTACGAACTGGAAGGCAAGACTCGCGAAACCCTGATCGAACTGCGCCGCCAGTTCAGTGCGTGCCTGTCGGGCGTGAGCAAATTGCGTGCGTACCAAAAGGCCCTGACCTCGGCCGAAGCGCTGGTGGTGTCGACCAAGCAAAGCATCCTCGGTGGCGAGCGGGTCAACCTCGACGCACTGAACGCCGAGCAGCAGCTGTACAGCACCCGTCGCGACCTGGCCCAGGCCCGCTACGACTACCTGATGGCCTGGACCAAATTGCACTACTACGCGGGCAACTTGCGCGACACCGACCTGGCGAAAGTCGATGAGGCTTTCGGCCCGGTGAAATGAGCATCCATAAGAAGAATAAGGAGGGGTTAGATGATCACCCATTCACCACGTTTCAAACCGTTTACCGCAGGCTCGTTACTCCTGTTGTCCGTTGCGGCACAGGCGGCCTATACCGAAAACGGCCAAGCGGGTAACCCCGCCAGTTGGCGCTCCGCCGAGTTCCAGAGCGACTGGGGCCTGGGGCGCATGAAGGCGGATGAAGCCTATGCGGCCGGTATCACCGGCAGCGGGGTCAAAGTCGGCGCGCTGGATTCGGGTTTTGACCCCAACCACCCTGAAGCTTCCAAAGACCGCTACCACGCTGTCACCGCCAGCGGCACCTACGTCGATGGCAAGCCGTTCAGCACCACCGGCGCACTCAACCCCAACAATGATTCCCACGGCACCCATGTCACCGGCACCATGGGCGCAGCCCGTGATGGCGTGGGCATGCACGGTGTGGCCTACAACGCGCAAATCTACGTGGGCAACACCAACGCCAACGACAGCTTCCTGTTTGGCCCGACCCCGGACCCCAAGTATTTCAAGGCGGTGTACACCGCGCTGGTGGATTCCGGCGTGCGCGCCATCAACAACAGCTGGGGCAGCCAGCCCAAGGATGTCAGTTACCAGACCCTCGGCGACCTGCACGCCGCCTATGCGCAGCATTACAACCAGGGCACCTGGCTGGATGCCGCGGCGGATGTGGCCAAGGCCGGGGTGATCAACGTGTTCAGCGCCGGCAACAGCGGGTATGCGAATGCCAGCGTGCGCTCGGCCTTGCCGTATTTCCAGCCGGAACTGGAAGGCCACTGGCTGGCGGTGTCCGGCCTGGATAAAGCCAATAACCAGAAATACAACAAGTGCGGAATCGCCAAATACTGGTGCATCTCTACGCCTGGCGCGCTGATCAACAGCACCATTCCCGATGGCGGTTATGGGGTCAAGTCCGGCACCTCGATGTCGGCACCGCATGCCACCGGCGCGCTGGCGCTGGTGATGGAGCGCTACCCGTACATGACCAATGAACAGGCGTTGCAGGTACTGTTGACCACTGCCACGCAACTCGACGGCTCTGTCACTCAAGCACCGAATACCATCGTCGGCTGGGGCGTGCCGGACCTTGGCCGAGCGATGCATGGCCCGGGGCAATTGCTCGGCGCAATGAACGTCAACTTGGCGGCCGGGCAGGGCGATGTGTGGAGCAATGGTATCTCCGACCAGGCCTTGGTTCAGCGCCAGGCCGAAGACCGCGCCGAACACAGCGCCTGGCAGCAAACCCTGATCGACAAGGGCTGGCAGAACGGCGTGGGCGCGAATGCCAGCCAGCAGGACCAGACCGATTACGCCGTTGGCACTGCCCGTGATCAGGCCGCAGCCAACCGCGTGTATGAAGGCAGCCTGATCAAATCCGGCGCCGGCAGCCTGGTGCTCAGCGGCGACAGCACGTATCGCGGTGCGACCAGCGTCAATGGCGGCCTGTTGGCAGTCAACGGTTCGCTGACCTCGGCGGTGACCGTCAACAACAGCGGCACCCTCGGCGGCTCCGGGCGCATCGGCGCCTTGAGCGTCAACAGCGGCGGCACCGTGGCACCGGGTAATTCGGTAGGCACCTTGCAGGTGGCCGGTGATGTGAACCTGGGCGCAGGCTCCACCTATGCGGTGGAACTCACGCCCACCAGCAGCGACCGCATCGTCGCAGGCGGCAAAGCCGTGCTGGGCGGCGGCACCGTGACCCTGGCGCTGGAAAACAGCCCCACACTGCTCAGCCAGAGCCAAGTGCAAAGCCTGATCGGCCGCCAATACACCATCCTCCAGGCGGCGGGTGGCATTCAGGGCCAGTTTGGCCAGGTGCTGCCGAACTATCTGTTCCTCGGCGGCACCCTTGATTACGCCGCCAACGGCGTGCAGTTGGATGTGGGGCGCAATAACGCTGCGTTCGCCAGCGTTGCCGCCACGCGCAACCAGCGCAGTGTCGCGGCGGCGGCCGAGCAGTTGGGCGCCGGCAACCCGGTGTATGAAAGCCTGTTGCAGTCGGACTCGGTGGTCACGGCCCGCCAGGGCTTGCAGCAACTGTC
Source organism: Pseudomonas edaphica (assembly GCF_005863185.1). Lineage (GTDB taxonomy): Bacteria > Pseudomonadota > Gammaproteobacteria > Pseudomonadales > Pseudomonadaceae > Aquipseudomonas > Aquipseudomonas edaphica. The sequence goes on along the minus strand of NZ_VBVZ01000143.1, from coordinate 8,019 downwards.
GGGTGAGATCTACCCGGCGATTGGCGCGATGCTGATCAACGACAGCCTGCAGCTGCGCGATGCTGTAGGTGAACGCCTGCGCCATGTGCCGGTGAACGGCGAAAGCAACCTGTGGATCAAGGCCCTTGGCGCCTGGGGCAAGACCGACAGCCGCAGCGAAACGGCAGGCTCGACCACCTCGATTGGCGGTTTGCTCGCTGGTGTGGACGGCGCGCTGGATGAACAGACCCGCGTGGGTGTGGTTGCCGGCTACAGCGACAGTTCGCTGAACATGGGCAGTGGCACGCATTCATCAGCGTCCATCGACAGTTACCACTTCGGCGCGTATGCCGGGCGTGAACTGGGCGACTGGCGCGTCAGCGTGGGTGGTGCCTACAGCTGGCATCGCGGCGACGTAAAGCGTGACCTGCAGTACGGCGAAGTCAGCGGCAAGCAAAAGACCAAGCTGGATGCGCGCACGGCGCAGTTGTTCACTGAAGCTGCGTACCGCATTCACCTGCAACCGCTGGCGCTGGAGCCGTTCGCCAACCTGGCCTATGTACATCTGGACAGTGATTCCTTTCATGAAAAAGGCGCTGCGGCGGCGCTGGAACGTGGTAGCGATCGGCGCGATGCGGTGCTCAGCACCCTCGGTGTGCGGGCCTTGAAAACCCTGCCTCTGAATGACCATCAGCAGCTGGAACTGTCCGGTTCGCTGGGCTGGCAGCACAGCCTGACGGCGGTTGAATCCGAAGAACACTTGGCGTTTGTCGCCGGCGGGCCGTCTTTTGCCGTGCGCAGTTCGCCGTTGTTGCGCGATGCCGCGCTGGTCGGTGTGCAGGCCAGCCTGGCGCTGAGCAAGGCCACGCGGGTCAACCTGGATTACAACGGCCAGTTGGGTGGGCGTGCGAAAACCCAAGGCGTGGGGCTGAGCCTGAACTGGCAGTTCTAAACACGCCGCAGCGATGATCGTTCCCACGCTTTGCGTGGGAATGCCTCTTGTGACGCTCTGCGTCACGCTTTGGACGCAGAGCGTCCTGGGCTGCATTCCCACGCGGAGCGTGGGAACGATCAGGTTGGATTTCCAAAAAAGTGCAATAAGAAAACTAAGGAAGGTCACCGTGAACAAACGCAAACCAGGGTTAAATACCGCCACTCACACAGGCCCGGGCTACCCGCTCAAGGCTTTGAGCTGCGTGCCATACGGCGCGTTGCTGTGCTGCCTGGCAAGTCTGGGGACCGCCCAGGCCGCACCCTATGTGGAAACCGGCAAACTGGGCGATGCCGCCAGTTGGCGCAGCAACGAGTTCAAGGCCGACTGGGGGCTGGGCGCCATCCATTCAGACACTGCGTATGCCGCCGGCTACACCGGCAAAGGCGTCAAGCTGGGCATCTTTGACCAGCCGGTGTATGCGCAGCACCCGGAGTTCGCCAGCCCCAACAAGGTGGTGACGATTGTCACCGAGGGCATCCGCCAATACACCGACCCGTATATCCCGGTGAAGGCCGGCGATGCGTTCCGTTATGACGGCACGCCGTCCAAGGACTCCAACGGCAAGCTAGGTAACCACGGCACCCACGTCGGCGGGATTGCCGCCGGTAACCGTGACGGCGGGCCGATGCATGGCGTGGCGTTCAATGCGCAGATCCTCAGCGCCGAAAACGGCGACCCAGGCCCGGAAGACGGGATCATCCTCGGCAACGACGGCGCGGTGTACAAGGCCGGTTGGGATGGGCTGGTGGCCAGCGGCGCACGCATCATCAACAACAGCTGGGGCATCGGCATTGGCGATCAATACGCCAAGGGCGGCCGCGATCCGGCGTACCCCAACTTCACGGTCAATGAAGCCCAGGCGCAGTTCAACAACATCCGGCCGATCCTCGGCACGCTTGCCGGCGGCGCCTACCAAGGCGCAATCGATGCCGCCCGCAGCGGCGTGCTGACCATCTTTGCCGCCGGTAACGACTACAACCGCAACAACCCGGACGCGATGTCGGGTCTTGCGTACTTTGTGCCGGAAATTGCACCGAACTGGCTGTCGGTAGCCGCCTTGCAGCAAAACCCGGACACCGCGAGTGCCAACCCGTATGTGATCAGCACCTTCTCGTCACGTTGCGGTTATGCGGCGAGCTTCTGTGTGTCGGCACCCGGTACCAAAATTTTCAGCTCGATCATCAACGGCACCGACCTGAGCAACCTGACCACCGACTGGGCCAACAAAAACGGCACCTCCATGGCTGCGCCCCATGTGGCCGGCGCAGCGGCGGTGCTGATGGAGCGCTTCCCGTACATGAGCGGCGAGCAGGTCGCCACCGTGCTCAAAACCACCGCCACCGACCTTGGCGCGCCGGGCATCGACGCGCTGTATGGCTGGGGCATGATCAACCTGGGCAAAGCAGTCAACGGGCCAGGGATGTTCGTGACCGCTGAGGATATTCCTGCTGAGTTCCGTATCGACGGCGCCTATGGCAGCAGCCAGTTTGTCGCCGACCTGCCAGGCATTGGTGCGGTGGTGGATGCCGGTAAACCGACCCAGCGTCTGTGCACCGACGTGCATTGCGGCCTGGATGTGTGGAGCAATGACATTTCCGGCCATGGCGGCCTGACCAAGCAAGGCATCGGTACGTTGGTGCTGAGCGGCACCAACACCTACAGCGGGCCGACCCTGGTCAACCAGGGCTTGCTGGCGATTAATGGCTCGGTCACTTCCGACGTCACCGTCAGCCAGGCCGGCGTGCTCGGTGGCTCGGGCCGTATCGGCTCGCTGACTGCCAAAAGCGGCGGCACCGTGGCGCCGGGCAACTCCATCGGCACCTTGAATGTGGCAGGCAATGTCACCTTTGATGCGGGTTCGACCTACGCGGTTGAGCTGTCGCCCACCAGCAGCGACCGCATTGTGGCCGGTGGCACCGCCACACTCAATGGCGGTACCGTGACCCTGGCCCTGGAGAACAGCCCGACGCTGCTAACCAACGCCCAGGCGCAAAGCCTGATTGGCCGCCAGTACAACATCCTGCAAGCCGCAGGCGGTATTACCGGCAGCTTCGGCGCGGTGCTGCCGAACTACCTGTTTATCGGCGGCACGCTGAACTATGCCGCCAACGGCGTGCAACTGGACGTGGCACGCACCAACAGCTTCGCGAGTGTGGCGGTCACGCCGAACCAGCGTGCGGTCGCGGCGGCGGCGGACCAATTGGGCGCCGGCAATGCGGTATATGAAAGCCTGTTGCTGGCGCCCAATGCGGCCTCGGCCCAAGGCGCGTTCCAGCAGCTCTCCGGCGAAATCTACCCGGCACTGCAAAGTGCGTTAATCAACGACAGCCGTTACGTGCGCGAAGCCGTTGGCGAACGCCTGCGCAATGGCGAGATGGGCGCCAGCAGCGAAACCATCGACAGCCGTGGCAACGTGTGGGTCAAGGCCTTGGGCGCGTGGGGCAAGACCGACAGCCGCAGCGACACCGCGGGCTACACCACGTCGCTGGGCGGCATGCTCGCCGGTGTGGATGGCGCACTGGATGACTCGACGCGTATCGGTTTGGTCGCTGGCTACAGTGACACCTCCTTGAACATGGGCAACGACACCCATTCCCGTGCCTCGGTCGACAGCTACCACTTCGGTGCCTATGCCGGGCATGAAATCGGTGCCTTGCGCCTGAGCGGTGGGGCGACCTACAGCTGGCATCGCGCCGATGTGAAGCGTGACCTGCAATACGGTGATGTGGCCGGCAAGCAGAAGGTCAAAGTGGACGCGAGCAGCACCCAGGTGTTTGGTGAGGCGGCTTACCGCGTCAACCTGCAACCGCTGGCCCTGGAGCCATTCGCCAACCTGGCCTATGTGCATCTGGACACTGATGGGTTCACCGAAAAGCGTGACGCCGCCGCGCTCAAAGGCCATGACGACACCCGCGATGTGGTGCTGAGCACCCTGGGCGTGCGCGCCTTGAAGACCTTTAACGTGAACGATCACCAGCAACTGGAAGTGTCCGGCACCCTGGGCTGGCAGCACAACCTGAGCAGCACCGATTCCGAGCAGCACCTGGCGTTCGCTTCGGGCGGCCCTGCGTTCGCAGTGGAAAGTGCGCCGATGGTGCGCGACGCCGCGTTGGTCGGTGCGCGGGTCAGCCTGGCGCTGAGCAAGGATGCGCGGGTCAATTTTGATTACAACGGCCTGTTGGCCAGCAAGGACAAGGTCCACGGGGTAGGGTTGAGCCTCGACTGGGCGTTCTAAAAGGCTTCACACCTTGTATGAGGTTGGGCTTATGTGGGAGCCGGGCTTGCCCGCGATGCAGACACCTCGGTCGGTCAGTTGTACCGAGGTGAGGCTATCGCAGGCAAGCCAGCTCCCACATAGGCTCACTCACCACGAGGGCCACACGTGTTTTCGCTTTCTCTACAAATCCAACAACAGAGAGGCACTACCATGGGTATCTTTGACTATAAAAACCTCGGCACCGAGGGCTCCAAAACACTGTTCGCCGATGCCATGGCGATCACGCTGTATTCCTACCACAACCTGGACAACGGCTTTGCCGTGGGTTACCAGCACAACGGCCTGGGGCTTGGCTTGCCGGCCACGCTGGTGGGGGCGTTGCTGGGCAGTACTAATTCGCAAGGGGTGATCCCGGGGATTCCCTGGAACCCTGACTCGGAAAAAGCCGCGCTTGAGGCGGTGCAAAAAGCCGGCTGGACGCCTATCAGCGCCAGTGACCTGGGCTATGGCGGCAAGGTCGATGCGCGCGGCACCTTCTTTGGCGAAAAGGCCGGTTACACCACCGCCCAGGTCGAGGTGCTGGGCAAGTACGATGACGTCGGCAAACTGCTCGAAATCGGCATCGGCTTTCGTGGCACTTCAGGGCCACGGGAAAGCTTGATCACAGATTCCATCGGCGACGTAATCAGCGACCTGCTGGCGGCCTTCGGCCCCAAGGATTATGCAAAGAACTATGCGGGCGAAGCCTTTGGCGGCTTGCTCAAGAATGTCGCCGACTATGCCGGTGCGCATGGCCTGAGCGGCAAGGACGTGGTGGTCAGCGGCCACAGCCTGGGCGGGCTGGCGGTCAACAGCATGGCGGATTTAAGCAACAACAAATGGTCGGGGTTCTACAAGGACGCCAACTACGTGGCCTATGCCTCACCGACCCAGAGCGCGGGCGATAAAGTGCTCAATATCGGCTACGAAAACGACCCGGTGTTCCGCGCGCTCGACGGCTCATCCTTCAACCTGTCGTCCCTGGGCGTGCACGACAAACCCCACGAGTCGACCACCGACAATATCGTCAGCTTCAACGACCACTACGCCTCGACGTTGTGGAATATCCTGCCGTTTTCGATCGTCAACCTGCCGACCTGGGTCTCACATTTGCCCACCGGTTATGGCGACGGCATGACGCGCATCCTCGAGTCCGGCTTTTACGACCAGATGACCCGCGACTCCACAGTGATTGTCGCCAACCTGTCCGACCCGGCGCGGGCCACTACCTGGGTGCAGGACCTTAACCGCAATGCCGAACCGCACAAGGGCAACACCTTCATTATCGGCAGCCACGGCAATGACCTGATCCAGGGCGGCAAGGGCGCAGACTTTATCGAAGGTGGCAAAGGCAATGACACAATCCGCGACAACAGCGGGCATAACACCTTCCTGTTCAGCGGCCATTTTGGCAATGATCGGGTGATTGGCTACCAAACCACGGACAAGCTGGTGTTCCAGAATGTGGAGGGCAGCACCGACCTGCGTGACCATGCCAAAGTGGTCGGCGCAGACACGGTGCTGACCTTTGGCGCCGACTCGGTGACCCTGGTCGGCGTCGGGCACGGCGGCCTGTGGGCGGATGGCGTCAGCATCGGCTGATCAGTGCCAGTGTTGCCCCCGCCAGCCACCGCCCCAATACGGCCGGTGGGGGTAGCCGTAGCCATAGCTGTAAACAGGGTGTGGGTAGTAATAAGGCCGTGGGGCGTAACCCCAATGCCCGTAATAAACCGGCGGCGGCGGGGGAGCAACCACGATGACCCGCGGCGGCTGACGAATGATGATGGTATCGGCAAACGCCGGCGCGCTGGCCAGCGCCGCCAGGCTCAGGGGGATGAGTAACAGCGCGCGTACCGTCCGGGACATGAGTGCCATGGCCGTCTTTCTCCGTTCTACCGCCTTCGAAGATGAAGGCGGCTTATCGGTTGAACGCCGGGTTGGCGAAAATCCTTCGGTAAATAAATCTTCACCGACCAGCGGCGCAACGCTGCGACGGGTCCGGCAGGCCTCACGCGTTTAATCACTACCCGCGAGCTGTTTCGCGCGTCATGTGAGGAACCGAACATGTCCCGACTTCGATTGCTGCTGTGCGCCTTGGTGCTACTGGGCTTGAGCGGGTGCGCGGTGTACCCGGCCTATCCTGGCCCATGCTGCTACCGGCCGTACTACCACTCGTATTACTACCATCTCTACTATCACCCGTATTACCACCCGTACTACCGGTACTGATCGTTCCCATGCTCTGCGTCACGCTTTGGGACGCGGAGCGTCCTGGGCTGCATTCCCACGCGGAGTGAGGGAACGATCAAACAAAAAGCCCCGCATTGCGGGGCTTTTTATGTTCAGGCGATTGCTTTCACTTTTCGCTGCGTACCGTCGCAACGTCATCAGCCTTGATGCGGATGTGCTTGCCGGCGATGTCGGTGAATTCATAGAACCCATCGGCTGTCTTGGTCTTGGGGGTGTCCTTGGTCAAATACTGCGTGCCATTTTGCAATGTCACTACGGTTTGCGTGGAGCAACCGGCCATTAGCAGAAAAGTGAGTGCAACCAGCGGCAGACCCAAATTCTTCATGTTCATTACCCTTACCTTTAACCCTGAAAAGTCCCGCGCCTAAGGCTTCGGGCCACAAATGTTACGCCATCAACTGTCCTATCTGATCACTTTTATACAAAAAGTTGCGTGGGCCATTTATCTATTACTGATTGCAACAGCCCGCCGCTGGCGGCACTCTGTATGCATAACCAGTATTTGATCAGTGCGCGACATGGCCAATCCCCTCGACGATCCCTTGTATTACCTGCATAACTTCCGCCAAGTCCTGCTGTGGCTGGGGCAGCGTTATGCCGATTTGCTCGACCCGGATGAAATGCAGTTTATTCAGCAATTTGACAGGTTACCGCAGCCGTCCCAGGCGTTATTGGTGCGCATGGTGATGCGCAAGGGCGCGCATTTTCGTGCGAGCAAACTCAATTACCTCGAAATTGGCTGCACTCACGCGGCGGCGCTTGCACTGGTGCAGCAGGGCTGGGTGGCTCAGCAGAGCCAACTGGGTTTTGATGAGCTGTTCGCACTGCTGCAAAAAGGCGAAATCCTCGCCGCCTTCGCGCCGTGGATTGACCAGCCCAAAGGCAAGAAGGCCGACTGGCTGGAAGGGCTGGCGGCGCAGTTCACTGAGTCACGCAGCTTTGCCCAGTGGTGCCCCGAACTGAGCGACACGCTCTACAGCCTCACCGTGATGGACCTGTGCGACCGCCTGCGGCTGATGTTCTTCGGCAACCTGCACCAGGACTGGTCGGAGTTCGTGCTGGCTGACCTGGGCATCTACACCTACGAAAAAGTCGAGTTCTGCGCCGAGTCCCGTGGCCTGCGCAGCCGTGACGATGTGCACGGTTTTCTGTTCCTGCACCAATGCCAGCAGGCCTTCGAAGCCGGCCAGGCGCTGGACGAGGTACTGGCGCAGATCGTGCTGCTTGCCACGGATAACCCGTGGCTGGAAAAACGTCGGGCCAAGTTACTGTTCCAGATCGGCCACTATTGCGAACGCAGTGCCGAGCTGGAATTGGCGGCGCAGATCTACCGTGATTGCACCTATCCCGGCGCGCGCTCGCGGTTGATTCGCGTGCTCGAACGCCAGGAGGATTACGCTCAAGCCATGGCCCTGGCGTGCGCGGCGCAGCAAGCACCGCAAAGCGCTGCCGAACAGCAACACCTGCTGCGCGTGCTGCCACGCCTGCGGCGCAAGCTCGGTGAACCGGCGCTGCCCAAGGTCAAGCCGCGTGAGGTCTC
>NZ_VBVZ01000142.1 GCF_005863185.1 Pseudomonas edaphica | reverse complement strand
GTGGGTGCTGGGCGCGTTGCTATTGTTGGGCTTTGGCCTGTGGCTGCGCCGGCGCTTCAAGAACGCGCGTATCGCCCGCGAAGCCTGTGCTGAGGCCAAGGCCCGGCTGGCTGCCGAGCAGGCGCCGGAGCAACCGCCTAAGACGCCAGTCGAGTAAGCCGGCTTCTGCAACAGTAAAGGCCGATTGCACTGAGCAAGCTGTAACTCACCAGGCCCAGCCAGCCCAGGCTGCTGGCCGGCCACAAGCCGACCAGCGGCGCCAGCCACACCAACGGCACATTCAGTCCCAGGCGCACCAGCTCGGCTTTCAGCGCCCACGGCCGACTCTCCAGGGCCACGCCCAAGGTGAACAGCCCCAGCGCCATCGCACTCCAGCCCAGCACCAGCGCCGCCGTGGGCAGCCCCTCGCCGAAATTCATCAGGTAACTGCCAAACCCTACATACGCTGCAAATTGCAGGGCGATATAAACCTGCTGGCGCGCGTCCAGCGGCACCTCGAATTTGCGGAACTGGCTCAAATCGGGCTTGGCCATCGGGTACTTGGCTTTCACGTCCGCCGGGCGCCAGCCGGTGCGCATGAACCAGATACGCAGCTTGTCCCACCAGCTCTCAGTGCGCCGCGCATCACTCCACAACTGTGCATAAAACTGCAGGTTGGCCCATAGCGGGTTCCAACTGGCCAACGGCGTGGTCACGCCGAAGATCACCGGCTCGTTATCGTCTTCTTCCTGGAAGCTGCCGAACAGGCGGTCCCAAATAATGAACACCCCGCCGTAGTTGCGATCCATGTAGAGAGCGTTTTGCGCATGGTGGGCACGATGATTGGACGGCGTGACGAAAAACCACTCGAACCAGCCGAGCTTGGGCACGTGACGGGTGTGTACCCAGAATTGATACAGGAGATTGAGCGAGGCCACGCTGATAAACACCACCAGCGGCACGCCCACGACGGCCAGGGGCAAGTAGAAGATCCAGCTCAGCAGGAAGCCGGTACTGGTCTGGCGCAACGCGGTGGTGAGGTTGTAGTCCTCGCTCTGGTGATGCACCGAGTGCGCAGCCCAGAGGATGTTGCGCTCATGGCCGCAGCGGTGCAGCCAGTAGTAACAGAAGTCGTAAAACACAAAGGCGAACACCCAGGTCCACACGCTTTGGGCAGGCAGCTCAATCAGCGCCAGGTGCTTGAGGGCAAACGCGTAGGTCAGCAGGCCCACACCTTTGGTCAACAACCCGGTGGTGGTGGACAGCACACCAGTGCTGAGGCTGTTGATAGCGTCCGCCACCCGATAATTGCGTTCACCGCGCCAGCGATCGGCCAGCAGCTCGACCACGATCAAGGCAATAAAAAACGGTACCGCGTAAGGCACGAAGTCCATGGGCTAGTCCGATGTATTTTTGTTACATCAAGATTAGGTGTAGCCGCAGGAGATCCCATTGGCAACAGGTGACAAATTAGTAGACATTTAACGCCACAAAAACAGGAGAGATGCCCATGAGCAAAAAGATTGCAGTGATCCTTTCCGGCTGCGGCGTGTACGACGGCGCAGAGATTCATGAAAGTGTGATCACGCTGCTGCGCCTGGATCAGCGCGGCGCTCAGGTCCAATGTTTTGCGCCAGATATTGCACAGCTGCACGTGATCAACCACCTTACCGGTGAAGAGATGCCCGAGTCGCGCAATGTGCTGGTGGAGTCGGCGCGCATCGCTCGAGGTGAGGTGAAAGACATTCGTGAAGCCAACGCCGACGAGTTCGACGCACTGATCGTGCCTGGCGGGTTTGGCGCAGCGAAGAATCTCTCGAACTTTGCCGTGGAGGGCGCCGGTTGCAGCGTCAACCCGCAAGTGCTGGAGCTGGCCGAAGCCTTTGCCGAAGCCGGCAAGCCTGTGGGACTGATCTGCATCTCGCCAGCCCTGGCCGCAAAAATCTACGGCCCCGGCGTGACCTGCACCATCGGCAACTGCCCCGACACGGCGGCGGCCCTGGACAAGATGGGCGCCACTCATCAGGAGTGCGCTGTCGAGGATATCGTCGAGGACAAGGCCCGCAAGCTGGTGACCACGCCGGCCTACATGCTCGGCAAGCGCATCAGCGAGGTGGCGTCAGGCATCAACAAGTTGGTGGATCGCGTGCTGGAACTGACCCACGAGAATGATTAACCCGCGATAAATGGGGTGGCGAGCAGGCTTGCCCTGCGCTGGGTGGCGAAGCCGCCCCAATTCAGGCAGCGCGGTGTGTCAGGCTGTGCGAGGTTGTGGGGTCTGGGGCTGCTGCGCAGCCCAACGCAGGGCAAGCCTGCTCGCCACAACAAGCCCAACTGCTACAACAAACCCATTCACTGCAAGGTCAGGCCTGGCGCATTAATCGGGTGAGGATACGGTCCAGCGCATTGGCAAACGCCTGCTTGTCCTTTTCACCATGGGGCGGTGGGCCGCCGCCCATCTGGCCCTGCTCACGCAGGTCGGTGAACAGGTTGCGCACCGCCAGCCGTTCACTCATGTTCGCCGGGCTGAACTCCTTGCCGCGGGGGTCGAGGGCTGTGACGCCCTTCTTCACCAGGCGGTCGGCCAACGGCACGTCGCTGCAGATCACCAACTCACCGGGCACGGCGTGCTCCACCAGATAGTCATCCGCCGCGTCCGGGCCGCTGGGCACCACGATCAGCTTCACACAGGCAAAGCTCGGCTTGATCTGGCTCTGACCCGCCACCAGCACCACTTCGAACTGGCGCTTGAGCGCGAACTTCACCACTTGGTCCTTGGCTGCTCGCGGGCAGGCGTCTGCATCGATCCACACCCGCATGCTTATGCCACCACTCGACGCTTCTCGGCCAGGCGACTGCGGCCGTACAGCACCACAATCGCCAGGATCGCCACAGCCTGCGCACTCAACGAGTACGCATCGGCGTGAATGCCCAGCCAGTCGAAATCAAAGAACGCCACCGGCCGTGTGCCGAAGATGCCCGCTTCCTGCAAGGCCTTGACGCCGTGCCCGGCGAACACCACCGACAGCGCGCACAGCAGCGCCGCGTTGATACCGAAGAACAACGCCAGCGGCAGTTTCGCCGAGCCGCGCAGGATCACCCACGCCAACCCTACCAGTAGCACCAGCGCCGTGGCGCCGCCCGCCAGTACCGCGTTGTGCCCGGCAGGGCCCGCTTGCAGCCACAGGGTTTCGTAGAACAGGATCACCTCGAACAGCTCGCGATAGACCGAGAAAAACGCCAGCATCGCAAAACCGAAACGCCCCCCTCCGCCGACCAGGCTGCTCTTGATGTAATCCTGCCAGGCCGCCGCGTGGCGTCGGTCATGCATCCATACGCCCAGCCACAACACCATCACACTGGCGAACAACGCCGTGCAGCCTTCGAGCAATTCGCGCTGGGCGCCGCTCACGTCGATCACATATGCCGCCAGTGCCCAGGTCGCCAAGCCAGCCAGCAGCGCCAAACCCCAGCCGACGTTGACACTGCGCACCGCCGATTGCTGGCCGGTGTTACGCAGGAACGCCAGGATCGCCGCCAGTACCAGGATCGCCTCAAGGCCTTCGCGCAGCAGAATCAGCAAACCAGAGATGTAGCTCAGCGACCAGCTCAGGCCATCACTGCCCAACAATCCGGCGGATTCGGTGAGTTTGCCTTTGGCCACGTCCAGGCGCTGTTGCACCTGCTCGACCGGCAGGCCGTCCTGCAACGACTGCCGGTAGGCCATCAAGGCTTTCTCGGTGTCTTTACGCACGTTGGCGTCGACGTTATCCAGGGAGCTTTCTACCAGCTCAAAGCCTTCCAGGTACGCTGCGACCGAAAGGTCATAGGCCTGTTCGTGATCGCCGTTGCGGAACGCGGCGAGGCTCTTGTCCAACGTGGTCGCGGTGTAGTCGAGCAACTGCGCCGGGCCACGCTTGACCTGCGGCGGCTGCGCACGCTGGGCGCGGAACGTCGCGGCAGCGGCTGGGCCACTGGCTGCCAGCACTTCGTTGGGGGTCTGGCGAGCGAGGTCGGCAAGGTTGAAAGGCTGTTCGCTTTTGGCGGCAGCCGGGTCGGCGGTGAAGCCTGCAATGTAGGTGGCCAGGTCCCAGCGCTGACGGTCATCCAGTTGGTCGGCGAAAGAGGGCATGTCGGTGCCTTCAACACCCAGGCCCAACGTGTTGTAAATCGCGTAGAGACTCAGGCGGTCCAGACGTACCGCATCGCGCAGGTTCGCTGGCGGCGGCGTCATGCCCGTGGACGCCGGGCCATCACCCGCACCGGCAGTACCGTGGCACACCGAGCAGTGCTGGGCGTACAGCGGCGCCCCCCGCGCAGGGTCTGGCGTGATAGCCGGTGCCTGGCTGACTTCATAGGCCACCGCCAACTTGGCGCCCAGCTGACGGGCTTGGCGGGCGACGGTCGCGCCGTCCTGGTGAGCGGATACAGCCGCTAACAATTCGTCGACGCCCTTGACCAACTCGGCGCGCTCCGGCCTTTGCGGCAGCTCGGCCACCAGCCCCTGCAACACCCCGAGAAACTCTACTTGTTCGCGATATTCGGATTCATCGATAACCTTGCCCGCCTCCACCGTCGGAGGGTAGTCAGCGCCAATGTAGTCCAACAAATGCAGGGCTTGTGGGGCGCCCTCGGCAGTCGCGGCCAGCAGGTTGAAGCTGCATGACATCAAGGCTGGCAGCAGCAACCAGGCGAGAAAACGGATGGGGGCAATCATGAATGAATCTCAAAGGGAAATACGAAGTAACACATTGTTGAATTTTAAAGCGTTTGACTCAAGGCGTTCGTGATTTGGCGCCTGTGAGCCCCGTGCAATCAAGAGACAAGCAATGGCATCTCAGCGCCACTTGCAGCGGCAAAAAGCCATTGTTTTGCCAGCAATGACGCCTATAATGCCGCGCCCTGTTATTGCAAAAGGGAATTTATTTCCTCGTTTTTATGAGGAATTTGCACATCAGCCGATCACTCTCAGGGAAGAAGTTTGCATGGCATTTCGCGCCTTAACCCCGCTCACACTGGCGGCGGTTACCTTGCTCTCCGGTTGTTCAATGTTTCGCAGCTACGACACCGAGCTGCAAGCCACCAACCAGCAGTTGGCCACCGGTAACGTCGACGGCGCCCTGACCCTGCTGGAAAAAAACAACACCGGCGAAGACAAGGACCTGCTCTACTTCTTTGAAAAGGGCGAGTTGTTGCGCGCCAAAGGCGACCTCACCGGCAGCCAGACCGCCTGGCGCAGCGCCGACCTGCAAGTGTTCAAGTGGGAAGAATCGGTCAAGTTCGACAGCGAAAAGTACCTCGCCCAGTTCGGCAGCTTCCTGGTCAACGACAAGGTGCGTCGCTACGAAGGTTATGACTACGAAAAAGTCATGCTGACCACCCAGATGGCCCTGAACCTGCTGGCCCTGAATGATTTCGACGGCGCCCGCACCGAGATCAAGAAGACCCACGAGCGCGAAGCCGTAATCGCCGACCTGCGGGACAAGGAATACTTAAAGCGCGAAAACGAAGCCGAGCGCCAGGGCGTCACTACCCAGATCAAAGACCTGCGCGGCTACCCGGTGGAAGCGCTGGACGCGCCGGAAGTGGTCGGCCTGAAGAACAGTTACCAAAGTGCGTTCAGCCATTACCTGGCAGGCTTTGTCTACGAAGCCCTGGGTGAAAAAGACCTGGCTGCACCGGGCTATCGCAAGGCTGCCGAGTTGCGCCCCAACACACCGCTGCTGGAACAGGCGTTGTTGGACCTGGACAAGTCCAAGGTCGGCGCCGACGAGACCGATGTACTCATCGTGGTGCAGAGTGGCCTGGCACCGGCGCGTGACTCGATCCGCCTGCCGCTGCCGATTCCGATTGACGGCCACTTGGTGATCACCCCGCTGTCGTTCCCGGTGATCAAGGCCGACACTTCCACCCAGGCCTTCGGCCAGATCGGCGTCGACGGAAAACAGCAGAACCTCACCGCGCTCAACAGCACCACCGCCATGTCCCGCCGCGCCCTGCGTGACGACATGCCGGGGATCATCCTGCGCACCACTGTGCGTGCGGTCAGCCGTGGCGTGACACAAAACAACCTGAACAAGACCAACCCCATGGCGGGGCTGGTGCTGGGCATCGCCTCGGCCGTGACCGAAGGCGCCGACACCCGCACCTGGCGCACCCTGCCGGACATGACCCAAGTGACACGCCTGCGCCTCAAGCACGGCGAGCACCAAGTCAGCTTGCCCAACGCACTGGGCGGCACGCGGGTGACGGTCAAGGCCGACCAGCGCTATCAGGTCATCACCCTGCGCGTGGTCGGCAACCAGGTGTTCGCCGGTGGCCTTGCAGCCCATGTGGTGCCGAGCACTTCCGCCCAGGCTATCGCCCTCAAACAACCTTAAGGAGCACGCTATGCGTCATTTCATCCTCGGCGCCCTGGCGCTGGTCCTGCTCGCCGGCTGCGCAACTGCGCCGCCACCGGAACCCGGCAGCGCCGCCAGCAAAATCGTGGTGATGGGCAAGTTCAAGGGCATCGCCGTCGGCGCCATTCGCGTGGCCCGCGAAAATGGCTTCCTGACCGCCAAGGTGCAGTTGAGCAACATCACCAGCAGCAACCAGATGATGTATTACCGCTTCGCCTGGCTGGGTGCCGATGGTTTCCCGGTGGGTGATGAAGAAACCTGGAAAGTGCTGAACCTGTACGCCAACCAGGCAACGTTCCTGCCTGCGATCGCCAACCTGCCCCAGGCCGCTGACTTCCGTCTCGAAGTGAAAACCCCTTGAGCCGCTGCGCTAACCGTATTCAGAGAGATTTCCCCATGTTTGCACGCTTCTCGATTCTCGCCCTCGTTGCCCTTCTGGCCAGCGGTTGCTCCAACACCTCGCCGGTACTCGGCGGCAAGAACATCAGCTATGGCGACTCCAAGGCCGTGGAACTGGTGACCAACGAGTTCGGCTCCACCGACCTGCAGATGATTGCCGAGAGCATGACCCGCTCCCTGGCCCAGTCCGGCATCCTGCAAGGCCGCCCGGTGGTACAGGTCTATGACGTGAAGAACAAGACCAGCGAGTACATCGATACCCGCGAGATCACCACGTCGATCAAGACCCAGCTGATGAAAACCGGCACCGCGCGTTTCGCCAGCGATAACACCGACATGCAAAGCCAGGTCGACCAGCTCAAGCTGCAAAACCAGAGCGGCCTGTACAAGAAATCCACAGTGAGCAAGACCGGCAACATGGTCGCCGCGAAGTACCGCCTGGAAGGTTCCATCAGCTCCATCGTCAAGCGCAGCTCGGACTACAAGGACGTGTTCTACAAGTTCAGCCTGCAACTGATCGACGTTGAAAGCGGCCTGGCCGAATGGATGGACGAGAAAGAAATCCGCAAGACCACGGAGCGCTAAGCAATGCGTGCATGGATCGGCATGATCAGCCTGCTGTGCGCCTTTGGCGCCTCGGCCGCCCCGAAGATCGCGGTCACCGACCTGGCCTATGAGGCGCGCGTCGAGGAGTACATCCACGCGGTGTCGGCCAGCAACAACTTCCAGGCCAGCGCGTACAACGCCAGCGGTGCCTCGGCCTACAGCGAGTACGAGAGCCGCACCAGCTACATCGAACAGACTGAGTTGCGTAAATTCAGCGGTGATATCAAGGGCGAGATCCTCAAATCGCACCAGTTTCAGCTGGTGCAGGGCACGCCCTACACCGCCGACGCCAAGGGTGACGTCTATGATGTGATCAAACGCATCAAGGCCGGTAACTTCAAGGGCGCGGACTATGTGCTGTTCGGTACGCTGTCAGACATCGACTTCACCCAGGACATCAACGCCCTGGACCACACCAACAGCTACTCAGCAGTGCTGGGCCTGACGTTGGTGGCCGATTTCAGCCTGATCAATACCCGCACCTTCGAGATCACCTCGGCATTTACCGCCATGGGTGAAGGCCAGGACACCAAGCTGGTGAACAACCGTGACGTGCGTGTGAGCCTGAACCGGCCGCGTGTGGTGCGGGAAGTGTCGAAAGCCTTGGGTGAGGATGTGGCGCGCCAACTGGCGGAACAGCTGGGAGGTGGCTACGCAGACCCGGGCAAGCCTGCATTGCGCAATAACCTGCCAAGGGACGAAGCGCCGAAGATTCTGCGCTGAGCACGCGTTTCAAAGCCAACACATAACAAATGTGGGAGCTGGCTTGCCTGCGATGCAGACACTGCGGTGCGTCAGTTACACCTCGGTGATGCTATCGCAGCGGTGCGACGACTCGACAAGTCAGCTCCCACATTTTTAGCCGGTTTTCGTCAATCAAGCCGTTGCGCGATGCAAACTGGCGAGAAACCCCGCAGCTCCCACAAACAAGCCTGCAAACGTGCGGTTCATGCGTTTTTGCTGCTTGGGTGTGCGCAGCAGCCGCAAGACTTTCGACGCAAGCCCCGTGTAACCCGCCATTACGATCATATCGACGCTGATCATGGTTGCGCCCAGGATCAGGTACTGGACCAGCAGCGGCGCCTGCGGGTTCACGAACTGCGGCAGAACCGCCAGCATGAACACCAGGGCCTTGGGGTTGCTGGCGTTGACCAGGAAGCCACGGAACATCATCGCCATTGGCTTGCCGATCGGGCGTATCGTCGCATCCTCGCTCATGTCCATCGGCAAGGCGCGCCACTGTTTGATGGCCAGGTACACCAGGTACGCCACACCAAACCATTTGATCGCATAAAACGCGGTCGAAGAGGCCGCAAGAATGGCACCCAGGCCGCCCGCCACCACGGCGATCTGCATCGCCAGGCCCAGTTGCAGGCCAATGGCGTTCCAGTAGCCGCGCAGGAAACCGTATTGCAGGCCGCTGGACATCGAAGCGATGGCACCAGCGCCGGGGGAAAGAGAGATGATCCAACTGGCCAGGAAAAAGGCAAGCCATGTGTCGAGTGCCATTACACACCTCGGAGAAGAATTAGCGGTTGTGCCTAAAGCTAACTCCGCCGAGTGAAGGCTGGCTACAGATTTTTACCCGCATTGAGTGTCAACGGTCACCCGGAAACGTATGGGTACCTGGCCAACGTCGCACCGAGCGCTGGAAGAACAGACTATTTGGCACCTGTACCATCGCACTGTCAGTGCCAGCCTCCTCCACTTCGATCAATGTGGTGTAGAGCAAGTTAATCGCCACCACCCGGCCTTTTACACCCGGCTTGTCGACGGTATCCACCAGCTCGACGATATCACCGAGGCGAAACGGCCCGACAGTGAAGATTAAAATCGCACACAGCAGGTTGGACAGTACCGACCACATGGCAAAAAACGCCACGGCCGCGACTGCGACAAACCCCGACAACGCCGTCCACAAGACAGTGGCGGAAACGCCCAGGCGCTCCAGCACAAAAATCAGCGCACTGCCCATGATCAGCCAGCGCAGGCCGCCACGCAGTGGCATCAGCAACTGCGGTGGGAACGGGTAGCGTTCACCCAGTCGATTCAAGCCTTTGGCCACGAAGCGCTGGGCGAAATAACCCGCCAGCAGGATCAGCAGTATCTGCACGCCGACCCAGATCGGCGCGATCCATTGTGCCGGCAGCGGCAACTGCAACGCTTCCATCAGGACAGCGCCTCCAGCTCCGCTTGCAAGGTTTCGAGCACTTCGAGGGCTTCCATCCAGGTTTCCTCCAACTGCCCTTCGCGCACCTTGAGCTTGGCCTGTTCGGCCAGCAGGTCGCGCAGCTCGTCCTTGCGCGCCGCCTCGTAGACGGCGCTGTCGCCCAGACTGGTTTCGATTTTGGCCAGGCGCTCATGCACCTTGCCCAGTTCGGCTTCCAGCTTGTCAGCTTCGCGCTTGTGCGGCGCCAACTGCTGGCGCAGGGCAGCGGCGGCCTGGCGCTGGGCCTTCTTGTCGGTCTTGTCAGGGTTCACCGGCGTATTACTCACCGGCGCGTTGCGCAGGCGGTAATCGGTCAGCCAGCGCGCATAGTCGTCCAGGTCGCCGTCGAACTCTTCCACCTTGCCGTCAGCCACCAGCAGGAAGTTGTCGGTAGTGCTCTTGAGCAAGTGGCGATCGTGAGACACCACCAGCACCGCGCCACTGAATTCCTGCAGGGCCATGGTCAGCGCCAGGCGCATTTCCAGGTCCAGGTGGTTGGTCGGTTCGTCGAGCAGCAGCAGGTTCGGCCTGTCCCAGGCAATCAACGCCAGGGCCAGACGGGCTTTTTCGCCACCCGAGAAATTCAGCACCGGCTCATCAATGCGTGCGCCACGGAAGTCGAAGCCGCCGAGGAAGTCGCGCAACGTTTGCTCGCGCTCTGTCGGCGCCAGACGCTGCAGGTGCAGCAACGGGCTCGCCTTGGAATCCAGGGAATCCAGCTGATGCTGGGCGAAGTAGCCCACCACCGTGTTCTCGCCACGGGTCAGGCGGCCGGCCAAAGGCTCAAGCTCGCCGGACAGGTTCTTGATCAGCGTCGATTTGCCCGCGCCGTTAGGGCCGAGCAAGCCGATACGCGCACCCGGTGTGAGCTGCAGCTTGACCTTCTCCAGGATGGTTTTGTCGCCATAACCCAGGCGTGCATCCGAAAGATCCAGCAAGGGGCTGGAGATTTTCACCGACTCACGGAATACAAAGTCGAACGGCGAATCGACATGGGCCGCCGACAGCTCTTCCATGCGCTCCAGCGCCTTGATCCGGCTCTGGGCCTGGCGGGCCTTGGTGGCCTGGGCCTTGAACCGGGCGATGTAGCTTTCCATGTGCGCACGTTGCGCCTGCTGCTTTTCGAAGGCCTGTTGCTGCTGGGCCAGACGCTCGGCGCGCGCGCGTTCGAACGCGGTGTAGCCGCCTCGGTACAGCGTGATTTTCTTCTGTTCGACGTGGGCAATGTTATCGACCACGGCGTCGAGGAAGTCCCGGTCGTGGGAAATCAGCAACAAGGTGCCCTGATAGTTCTTGAGGAAGTCTTCCAGCCACAGGATCGCATCGAGGTCCAAGTGGTTGGTCGGTTCGTCGAGCAGCAACAAGTCCGAGGGGCACATCAGTGCCTGGGCCAGGTTCAGGCGCATGCGCCAGCCACCGGAGAAGTCGGCGACCGGGCGATCCATCTGTTCGTTGGTAAACCCAAGACCGGCCAGCATCTTGCGGGCACGGGCATCGGCGGTGTAACCGTCGGCACTGTCCAGCTCCGAGTGCAGGCGGGCCTGAGCGGCGCCGTCCTGGGCTTTCTCGGCCTCGGCCAGGTCGTGTTGCACCTGGCGCAGGCGCAGGTCGCCATCGAGCACGTAGTCGATCGCAATGCGGTCGAGGGTGTCGATCTCCTGACGCATATGGGCGATGCGCCAGTCGGCCGGCAGCAAGCAGTCCCCGGAATCCGGGGTCAGCTCACCCAGCAACAGGGCGAACAACGTGGATTTGCCGGCGCCGTTGGCACCGATCAGGCCGGCTTTGTGACCGGCGTGCAGGGTCAGCTCGGCGTCTTCAAGAAGACGTTGCGGGCCACGCTGTAATGTTAGGCTTTGAAGTCGGATCATAATGGCGGCGGAGTCTACCAGCTTCGTTGGCCGCTGGCTTGGGTGTGAATATGTGCGCTGACCTGTGGAGCTTTGCCCTATCGATTTACGCCCGCCCAGAGTGCGAAGCCGCGTGCCTGCGCTTGCAGGAACAAGGCGCGGATGTGTGCCTGTTGCTGTGTGGCGCCTGGCTGGAGCAGCGTGGCGTTGCACTTGAGCCCGCGCGTATTCAGGCACTGCAGCAGCTAGCACGCCCTTGGCAAAAAACGGTGGTCAAACCGTTACGACAGATACGCATGCAATGGCGAGCCATGGCGCAACAGGATATGCCTCTGGCGGCATTACGCGAGCGAGTCAAAGCTCTGGAGCTGGAGGCCGAACGGGAATTGTTAGCGCGCCTGGAAGCGTTGGCGCAGGCATGGCCGACTGGGGAAGTGAGTCAACCGAAATGGCTGGAAGGCTTGGCGACCGAAGCCGCCAACCTTGACCACGACGCGCTGCAGCAGCTGCGCGTCGTGGCCACCCGCACTTAGGAAGCGCTGGTTGGGGTGGTGCTTGGCGCTACCGGTGCAGGGGTGCTGCTGGCCGATGCGGTTGGAGCGCTGGACGCTGCCGGGGTAGCAGGCGCGGCTGCCGGAGTTGCTGGCTTGGCCGGAGCAGGCTTGGCAACGGCTGGCTTTGCAGCTGGCTTAGCGGCAGCAGGTTTGGCAGCTGGCTTAACGGCCGGTTTCGCGGCAGCAGGTTTGGCAGCTGGCTTAGCGGCTGGTTTTGCAGCAGCGGGTTTAGCCACTGGCTTGGCGGCTGGTTTCGCAGCAGCAGTTTTAGCAGCTGGCTTGGCCGCTGGTTTTGCAGCAGCGGTTTTAGCTGCTGGCTTGGCCGCTGGCTTTGCAGCAGCAGTTTTAGCAGCTGGCTTGGCCGGTGGCTTT
>NZ_VBVZ01000141.1 GCF_005863185.1 Pseudomonas edaphica | reverse complement strand
TACCTTGATCACGTCCAAGTTACCCCCCGAAGAATCGTAGTCACTTATCAAGTCTTGCCCAACTCCACGATAAAACAGGTAGGTGTCATTGCCTACGTCTCCATAGAGGGTGTCGTTGCCAGGCCCTCCGTCGAGTGTATCTGCCCCCGCCCCACCATAAAGTGTGTCTTTACCAGTACCGCCACTGAGCCTGTCATTACCCGACAATCCGTAGAGTTTATCGTCGCCGCCGAGCCCGTTAAGGATGTCGTCACGGGATTCCTCGCCCTGGAGAACGTCGTTACCTTCAGTGGCCACGCCCTTGACCAGGGCCTGCACGGTTGCCACATTCCAGAACGTGCCATTGGCGAATTGTATTTTCTCGATCTGTGAATCCGCTGAAGAAAACCAATCCCTAACAATGAGTTTGTCTGTGGTACCAATGATTGCCAACTCGAGGTCGGAGTCTTGGCGGGAAGCCTTGACGTCGGCCGCACCGATGCCAGGGCCAAACTTGATTACATCGACGTTGCCGGCCGTCCAGTCGCGGTCGAGGATGGTGTCCTGCCCACTGCCACGTTGGAAGTGATAGGTGTCATTACCCGAGCCACCATAGAGCCAGTCATTGCCCAGGCCACCATCGAGAGAGTCCTGGCCCATGCCGCCATCGAGTGTGTCGTCGCCGCCTCCACCATTGAGCACATCGTTACCAGCCTGGCCGTACAATTTGTCGCCGCCGCCCAGCCCGTCAATCCGCTCGTCTGTTTCGTCGCCGTAGATCGTATCGGCGGCTTCACTGGCAGGCACCCAGGACAGGCGCCGCAGATCATTTACGCCCCAGACCGTCCCGTTGGCAAACTCCACGCGTTCCACTTGGTAATTGGCGTCGGTGTAACTGTAGATGGTCATCTTGTCTGTGGTGCCGTTGATGGCCAGGTACACGTTCGAGCCGTCACGTCTGACGATCAGATCAGCAGGCGACAGGTCGGCCGCGACTTTGATCGTATCGCGGTTACCTGTCGTCGAATCAAATTCACTGATGGTGTCCTGCCCCATACCGCGGTAGAACAGGTAGGTATCGTCGCCCATGCCGCCGGAGAGGTAGTCGTTGCCGGCGCGGCCGTCGAGGGTGTCATTCCCGTCACCGCCCGTCAGTGAGTCGTTGCCGTCACCACCGTCAAGGAGGTCGTTGCCGGCATCTCCATTGAGCGTGTCGTTACCCGCACCGCCATTGAGTCGGTCATCACCCGCATCACCGTACAGCAGGTCATTGCCATCGAGACCGTTGAGTACATCGGCCTCGATATCACCATACAAGGTATCAGCGCCTTGAGTAGCCACGCCGCGTGTCATAGCCTTGAGCGCTTCAAGATCCCAGGTCGTGCCATCGGCAAATTCGACGCGCTCCACCGCATACGCGATATTTTTGAAAAAGGTGATCGACAGCTTATCGGTCGTACCCCTGATCGCGAGGGTGAGGTTGTTACCCTCACGGCTCAGTAACAGGTCCGCAGGCATCAGATCGGACGCGACCTCGATCGTATCGATGCTGGTGCCGCTCCATTCAACATCGGTAATCGTGTCCTGACCCATGCCCCGGTACATACGGTATGTGTCGCTGCCAGCATCTCCAGACAACCGATCATTACCGACTCCACCATCAAGGATGTCGTTGCCGGCTCCGCCATTGAGCCAGTCGTTGCCATCGCCCCCATTCAAAATGTCGTCCCCGGCGTTGCCGTAGAGGTAGTCTTCACCACCCAGACCATTCAAGGTGTTGGCCTGGGCGTCGCCTGTCAGGGTCTCGCCATTTTTTGTACCGTTGATCACGGTAGTGGCGGGGCTTACCACGATCTCGAAGATATCGCCGGCTGCTGCCGCCGAAAGGTCGGTCACGGAAACATTGACCGAGAGTGTGCCGCTTTCGCCAGGCGTACCGCTGAACGTGCGAGTCGCCGGATCAAACACCAGCCAGGTCGGCAGTGCCGAGCCGTTGGCCAGCGTCGCCTGATAGGTCAGCCGATCTCCGACGTCTACATCGGCGAACGTACTGGCTGGTACTTCATACTTGAGTGCCTGACCGCTTTTGAGGCTCAGATCAGTGAGGGCGTTAACCAGTCGCGGTGCATCGTTGACGTTGGCAACCGTCAGGTTGAAGGCATCCGAAACTGTTGCGCCGGCTTTGTCTGTGGCGGTGACCCGGATCATCACGCTGCCGACCTTGTCGTTGCCGGGTGTGCCACTGAAGGTCAGGGTCTTGGGGTCAAAGGTCAGCCAGCCTGGCAAGGGTTTGCCATCTGCCAAGGTCGCGCTCAACGTGAATGCATCACCGGCATCCGCATCAGCGAAAGTGCCGGCGGCCAGTGTCAGTACAAATCGGCTGTCCTCGGTGGCATTCTGGTCCGCAATTGCAGTTGAGAGTGTAGGCGCCCGGTTGTTCTGGATTGCCAGTGTGGCGGTATTCCAGACCTTGCCGTTGGCGAACTCGATACGTTCGATGCTGTGGCCAGCGGTGGCCGTCCAATTCGAAACAATTTGCTGGCCATTATTCAGACGCAACACCATGCCTCGTTCGGAATGCTCAACGGCAACGTTGCGCTCTTCGATACCCGCTTCGAACACAATGGTATCCGCGCCGCCGCCAGCACCCGACTCTTCATTGATCGTGTCTCGCCCCTGCCCGGGGCCGAACACATAACGATCATCGCCTTTGCCACCTTGCAGGAGATCGTCTCCGGCACCACCGTAAAGACGGTTGTTGTGCTCGTTGCCTACCAGGTGGTTTGCCAACGCATTGCCCGTTGCGTTCAACGCAGGGCCCGAAAGTTCCAGGTTTTCGACATTGTTCCCGAGTGTGAAATCAACGGTGGAGATCACCTTGTCAGTGCCGGCGTTGAGCCCTTCCACCACCACGTCCGCTGTGTTGTCTACAAAGTAGGTGTCATTGCCCTGCTCACCGTACATCCGGTCCGCGCCCTGGGCGCCGTCAATCCGGTTGTCTGCGCTGTTGCCACGCAGGACGTTATCGGCAGCGTTGCCTGTGGCATTGATCCGGGCGATTCCCGTTAATGCCAGATTCTCCAAATGGTTGGACAGCGTGAAAGAGACCGAAGAGCGAACACTGTCCGTGCCTTCCCCCGCCAGTTCGACAATGCGGTCGTTGCCGTCATCGACAACATAGGTATCGTCATCCAGGCCACCTATCATCACATCGGAGCCACCTGCGCCATCCAATACGTTGTTGCCGCTATTACACACGATGCGATTGGTCAGCCCGTTACCGGTTCCATTGATGGCTGCGGAACCTTGCAACAGCAAGGACTCCACCTCATCGGGCAGTACATAACTGACGCTGGATTTGACGACGTCGTAACCGCCACCCACCACTTCCCTGGCCACATCCCCGATGTTATCGACGATGTAGGTGTCGTCGCCCAGTCGCCCTTCCATGACATCGGCGCCCGCACCGCCATCCAAAGTGTTGCCTCCTGCATCCCCGACAAGCACGTCATCGACATCGGTGCCGCTCAGCAGTACCTTGGGCCGCGCAGGTAATTGGCTGAAGATGAAATTGCTGGCAGATAACTGGTCGGCCTTCACGCCTTTGAGCGTCAGATATTGAGTACCGCTAGCCATGACGCCTAGCCAGACACGCAGGTACTGTTCGCCGTCGACCGTCACCGTACTGAAGTTCAATTCAGAAAACGCGCGCACAGCTCGAATCTGTGACAGATCGATTTTTTCGCCGGCATTTGCGACTTCAAAATCATCGATCAGGTTGGCCATGACGCCGTTCGAAACACTGGCCCGAAGGTCCTCGACCACAACAAATCGATCATTACCTTCACCACCAGCGACCGCGCCAATCGTATGCGATGCAGCGCCATCGAGCTTAATATTGGATGAGAGCAAGGTATTGGCGGCAAGATCGTTGATAGCCTGATCTCCCTCGAGGTAAAGAGTGTCGTTGCCAGCATCTCCCCCTAGATAGTCCTGCCCTGGACCACCGTACAGCACATCATCGCCAGCACCACCGCGTACCGTATCATTACCTTCACCACCATTGATGACGTCATTGCCACCTACAGTTGAACCGGTGGAGCTTTCGCCCACCAACACATCGTGACCGAGACCACCGGTGATCTTGTCGGCACCAGAACCACCAAACACACGCTCACCGCTATCATTAGCCCAGTACAGGAACCCATTGATGGTGTCAGGCAAAACGCGTTCAGTCAGTGTACCGCTGTGTCCAAAACCGTAACCTGATCCGACCGCCAAATGACTTAAGCGCAAGCCGTCTGGCACATGCACGAAGCTGTTGAGTTTCAAGCCCTGAGACTGAACGTTCTTGAGCAACACTGTCTGTCCATTGATCAAGCCTAACCGGGTATCCGCACCTTGCTGTGTAATGCTCATTGAAGAATAAACATCGGCATCAAAACCCGACAAGACAATCCTGTCGGTGCCTATCACAAAGTCAGTGAGCGTATCGGTTTCTCCCGCCGCCTTATCGATCACGAAGTAGTCAGTGTCAGCACCACCAGTCAAGGTGTCGTTGCCTTTGCCACCTATCAGAGTGTCGATACCGGCTCCGCCAGACAACACATCATTACCGCGCCCACCAGAAAGATGGTTAGCGGCCGAGTTACCAATTAATTTGTCGGCGAACTCACCACCGATCAAATGCTCGATATTCCCCGGATTGCTTATAGTCAACCGAGTACCGGCCAGTGTTGCTTCACCCGCTGACAAATCAATACTGCTGGAGCTGGATATAGCCGCAACATTGATCGTATCTTGCCCACCGTCGGTGTCGTTGAGCACGTTGCGTCCGTTTGTAGCAGCCAACTGTGCGTACTCGTTGGTATACACATACTGGTCGTTGCGCGTTTCTCCCTTACCAAAGACGTTGAGACTCCAACTGTTCAGTGTGCCGGTATCACCCGTCACGCTGTCAATCACTTGCAGTGTCCAGTTGCCCTTCACTGCCTCGCCACGAAGCAAAGCCGTGTCGAAGACGTAATCGAGTGTTTTTTCACCGTTAAAGTCAGCATTTCCGCGGTCACTGACCGCAGAGCCCGGTACCTTACCCGGACGATTCATTAGAATGGACTCAGTACCCGACGGCGAGATGAGCTTGAGAATGAGGTCCCCTGGACGGGAGTGGGTCAAGTTGACTTTGACCTCGACATGTTCGGCTCGGCCATCCATATTGCTCAACGTCAGCGAATGACTGATCCCCGAGCCTTGCCCGTCGTGAATCAACCGGTTGAGCACACCCGACTCCAAAGGAGTGATCAGGCTGTACTCGTTGGCAAAGGTCTGCTGGGTATTCCAGGTTTCCGCCAGACGCACAGCAGCGCGAGCATCGACCTCGCCGTAACCGTAGTCGTGACTGACGTGCATGCCGCCGCCGTTCCAATTCTGGCTGCCGTTGTTCTGCCATGAAGTCGTGGCGTCTATCACCTTACGGGCCGAGAGTGCGAGTATCTCCTGTACGTCGCGGTAACCCAGCTCATGGTTTGCCTCCAGCATCAGCGCGACGATGCCCGATACAATCGGTGCGGCAAAACTGGTGCCTTGAGAAACGCTTGAGTCTGCACCGAAGGTGGAACCGTTGTCGTTCTGCACCAAGCGCGAAGTCGACGTGACATTCGAACCGGGTGCGCTGACCAGAATACTGGCGCCGGGGCTAGAGAAAGGCTTGCCACCCAGTTGCAGTGCGCCGAGGTCGGTCGTCGCATTGATGGCGCCGACGACAATACTGCTGCGGCTGTTGGTGACGTTCGAGTAGTTGGTGTTGCCGCCTTTTACGCGGTCATTGCCTCCCCCAGTGACAATCACAGTGCCCAAGCCGTCGCGGCCTGTGCCGATAGCCTGGCGATAGGCGACAGGCATCAGCCCCAACTCAGTCGGGGTGAACCGCAGGTCGAAGTGATGGCTACTGCCCCAGCTGTGATTCACCACATCGTATTCACGCATGCGGGACATGTTGCTGAAATCTTCTTTATTGATCCAATAGCCGGCGATGCTGGCGTCATAGGCGACACCAATACTGCCTTCGCCGTTGCGTGCAGCCACCATCACTCCAGCCACCAGGGTCGCGTGATCGCTGAACAGACCACCACTGCCCTCGCCGGCCATTTGCCCCGGCGTGGCGTTGGCCAGCCAGTTCTTGTCGATGTTGTCTTTCAGGTCGGCGTGACGGTAATCGAGAATTTCCTTGGTCATGCCGAACGGGCTGTTGACTTCGATCTGGGCGATCTTGACGCCTTTACCCGTGTAGTCATTCCATACCGGAAGAATATTGGCCTGCGACAGGTACCACTGATCGGTGACTAACGGATCGCTGGGCAGGTCAGCGGTCCTGAGGTACACGGCGGCGCGCATAGTGGCGCTCTCGCCGGTGCCTGTATTCGTGATGGTGCTGGCTTCGTTACCCTTGGCGTCGGCCACCGTGTATTTGAAACCCATCAGGCCGGTAAAAGTTGCGTCAGGTGTAAACAACACGTCGCCGGCCTGGGTCAGGCTGGCCGTGCCGCCCACCACGTCAAACAAACCGGTGATGTGCAACACATCGTGTTGCAAGTCGATGTCGTTCTGAAGCAGTTGCTCCTTGCCGATCAGGTGTGCATTCGTGCGCTCGAAACCGACGCCTGCCTTGTCCTGGCTCAGAACATCTTTGACCAGCAACGGGTTTTCCATGCCTGCGCTAGTGGCCGTCGGAATCTCCACCAGTGCGAGGTTCTTGAAGTTGGCTTTTTCGACGTTTTGCAGGAAGTCGGTACCGTCGCGTCCGGCAACCGTGTCACTGATCCATACGCCTTCAGTCGTGCGGGTGATGTGATAGTCGGAAAAATCGCCCGATAACTCCACAATATCCAGACCTTCACCACCGTCTATCCGGTCATCGCCTGCGCCGCCGATCAGGATATCGTCACCGGTGCCGCCGCTCAGGTTGTCATCGTCCTGACCGCCATCAATCAGGTCATTACCTGAACCCCCACCGATGCGGTCATTGCCGCGATGGCCGCGCAATACATCGTTGCCCGCGCCACCCATCAGGGTGTCGTTACCGCCCTCTCCTGACAACGCATCATTGGCCAAACCACCGACGAGCACATCGTCGCCGTCGCCGCCGCGCATATACACGGTGCTGTTGCCGCCGCCGACAAATACATCGTTGCCACGGCCGCCTTGTGCGATTTCGACACTGGCGTCGGCCAGGTTCAGATACACGCCCTTGTCGCCGAGTACTTGCGCGATGTCGGTGCCGTCGCCGCCATGAACATTGGCGGACAGGTCATCGCCGTCGATCAACAGCACGTCGTCGCCTGCACCGCCGTAGAAGGTATCGCTGCCTTGACCGCCGGCCAGCCAGTTAGTCTGGGCATCCCCTTGGAGTACATCGTTACCCGAGCTGCCGGTAGCGTTGTTGACGCCTTTTTGCGCGACGTCGATGGTCTCGCCGGTCGTCGAGGCCGATACGTAGCCTTTCACGGCAGCGACTTGCTCGGAGCCCTGGGTTGAAACCACAGTGCCCGAGCTGTTTGTCGTAAAGACGTGACCGTTGGGGTTGGCGATGAAGTTCGCAGCGATGGCTTCCTTGCTCACGCCATTTTGCACAAAGGTCCCGCGCGCGAGCACCTCGTTGCCGTCACGCACTTCGCCACTTTGCAATTGGTTCTTCAGGTTGATTTGCGTGATGCCCAGGGCCGCGAGTGACTTGAGTTCGCTGGTTTCACCGGTGTCAATCGCCCCGTTGGCGTTGCGATCGTCCCAGCTTTTGCCATCGTGATTGGCATCTACCCATACGTTGACACTCGACCACGCTGCGTCCTGGTTGTCGAATACGCCATCGGCATTGCTGTCCAGACTGGCCAGCGCTGCAAATCCATTGGCGAAACGTTTTTGTCCCGCTTCACCGTTAGTGCCGGCCACACCGCCGAAGTACTCGGAGAGGGTTTCACTGATGTTGTCGATCTTGCCGTTGGCGTTGACGTCCACCACGACGATACCGTCCTGGGCGCTGACCCAGCCGGTTTCTTCAAGGCTACCGCCATCGTTGTCAGCATCGAAGAACACAGGGGCTGTCAGGTAATCGGTCAGGCGCACGCCGTCGCCATTGAGGTCCAGCACCAACGGGTCAGTAGGCAAAGTCAGGCGAGCACGTGCGTCACCGGAGTTCAACAGCGCCGCCAAGGTGCTGCCGTAAGTGAGACTCTGGCTGGAGTTGCGTAGGCTGAAGTCGAAAACGTCCTTGACCGTATTGATGTTACCGGGGCGGTAACCATCGGCCAGGATCTGGGTGGCGGCAGCAGTAAAGGTGTTGTTAACCCAGTTGCCTTGATATTGGTTCAGGTTCAACTTGTTGGGGTCGTAGCTCAGGTTCCAGCCACCGCCACTGGTCACTAGGCCATTGCTGACTTGTGCGGCGGCGGCGTCATGGTCGATGGATTCTTTGTACTTGATACCTGATAGGGTATCGGTGGTCAGGGAGAATTCGTTCTTCACCGGGCTTGCAGTCACTGAGTCGGAAGGGTTCAACCAGAGGCAAGACTGGCCCGCGCCCGTGTCGTAATACGCGCCATTGCGCGTGAGGTCATCGCGGATAATTTGCGCACCAAACCCATACAACAAACCTTTGATATTATCTTTGTTGTTGCCCGGCCAAAGATCCCCCTCAAACTTTTTGTCGTTGTAACCGATGGATTGAAGAGAGGCGTAAACAAAGTCTACACAGCTGTTATTGAACAGATTATAGGTCGAGGCGTCAAAACCAAATGCTTTGGGGTTATTTGAAAACGCAATCAACTGCTCATATTGTGCCGCGCTGAGTTTTACTGTCACCTCATAGGCCGTTTGTTGATAGCCTGCATCATCATGATTAGTCAGTCGACCGATATCGAACAGTTTGCCGTTCTGAGAAGCAAAACCGTAACTTTCAGAAGTCGAGCCATCGCTCACGCTATACCACATGTGCCCACCGGGTGATTTATGAATATCACCGATTTTATGGCCTGCCACATCTTCCTGATAGACATACTCTGCCGAACGCTCGGCAACCTTGTAAGTTACGGTATATTCTTTATCCACTTAGAATTCCCTCGTCGAATTATAGAGACCCAATCAGATTTTTCGATCATAGGTTGCAAACTGCATGTAACACTCTTCTCCACGAAAAGCATCAGCAGGCCCAACAGTATTTACTTTTACGATATAACGCCCTGGCATCAGTTCGTAGTTTTTGATTGTCCTAATACCGACTGATCGCTTTTGCCCTTTCACCTCAATCACAGCGCCCGCATCAACACCGGCAGTGATGATTGTTTCATCGAAAAAAACTTCGCCATCTTTCAGAATCCGCAAATGAATCGGTAAGGAAACGCCCTTATTTTGATGCAGTCCCCGCCAGAGCTCACGTTGTTTTTTTATGCCTGAATAGTCCGCTGCCCAAACAAACATCACCGCGAAGGTGTAACCAGTTTTACGTTTAACAACGAACTCCGAAATGACCGACTGATCCGCCATTGCCACCTTGATCGGAGTAACCGTCGACATCGAGTCAGCACATGCAAACATACAATAGAAGAGCGTAAAAAATATCTTGAAAATAGCCAAATTCTTAACAATCACACTACCACTCACGCTCAAACTCCTTTTTATAAAATTTGAATAAAACTATCAGCGCTCACGCAGACTCTCATCCACATGCTGCTGCAACGGACTCAAAAAATAATCAATCACCCGGCGCTGATCTGTTTTAACTTCAGCCGTAACAGACATCCCCGGCGTCAGCGCAACACGTTGTCCTTTGATCATTAGGCTGTCGGACTTAAGCCGAATACGGCTGCTGTAAATACGGCCTCGCTTTTCATCCTCAATCGCATCATTTGAAATACTGACAACTTCGCCTTCAACCGTGCCGTATTTGGTAAACGTGAAGGTTTCCACTTTGACAGTGACGGATTGACCGATTCGAACAAACCCCACATCTTTGTTTTCCAGCATCGCCTCAACCTCTACAGGCTGATTACTAGGCACAATGACCATGAGTTGCTGCGCTGGCGTCACAACCCCGCCGACGGTATGGACGGCCAGCTGTTGAACCGTGCCATCCACGGAAGCCCTAAGAAGTGTCAACGTTTCCTGGTATTGGGCTTTAGCCAGCTCTTGAATCAAGCTGGCTTCTTTCTGATTGGCTTCTTGCTGCAAATCGAGCATTGAACGCCGAGTTTGGGCCACCACGCCTTCACGCCGACGTTTGGCCTCACCCTGAGCAGCGGTTGATTGCAATACACTCGCTTGCTGGACGCTGAGTTGGCGCTGAAGGTCCAGGCGAGCCTGCTCTTTTTCCAAATATTCGTGCCTGGCAACATACTGTTGAGCCAGTAACCGCTGATAGTCTTGAGCTAACTGAGTGGCGATCGGTAACGTTTTCAGCAAGCTAGAGACTTGAGCTTTGGCGGCTTGTATATCCGCGTCCCGTTGAAGAATTTCGGCCTCGACAAGATCGAGGCTGCTGCGATACTCCTGATATTGCCCCTGCAACCAACGCTGTGCAGTCAGCACCTGGTCGGGAGTAGCTCCCTGAATCAAACCTATTAGAGGTTGAGGCTCTTTTTGATGATTGATCGCATCCAGCATCGCCCCGCCACGGACACTGTCAATCCGGGCCGCTAAAAGGTCACTCTGAATGCGCCGAACCTCTGCATCTGCCGAAGTCGGGTCTAATTCAATCAGGACTTCTCCCGCGTTGACCACCTGACCATCGGTGACATGAATCGCCGTAACGACTGCAGTCTCACTGGATTGAATCAACTTGGTCTTGCCACTGGGAACAATTTTCCCCGGCGCCACCGCGACCACTTCAATTTTACCGAGGAACGCCCAGAGCAAAGCCAACGTGGCAAAGCCAAGAATGCTCCATATAAAAATGCGGGGTGCAGGATGTACCGGCTTTTCTTGCAGCTCTAATGCGGCCGGTAAAAATTGAACCTCGTGAGGAAGTCGTTTGGGGGCATCCATGGCTTTTCGCCGACGCCACGACTCGCGCCAGGCATGGCGGTAGCGTTGAAACAAATCGGAGCGAGCGCTCATACGATTATCGTCCTATGTAAAAACCTATGCACATCCGTGTCGCCTCCCGAAAAGAGGCGAGATCAGTTCACACATCACGCAACCAAACGGCTCACCCTTGTTGCATACGGTGCAATCGCGAGTAGTGCCCCGCTTGATGGGCCAATAACTCGGTATGCGTGCCCTGCTCGACTATTTGCCCGCGATCAATCACCAAGATACGGTTGGCATCCCTGACGGCGGATAATCGGTGGGCAATAATGATCACCGTGCGGCCCTTGCAAATGCTCTGCATGTTCTGCTGAATAATGCGCTCGGACTCATAGTCCAAAGCACTGGTCGCTTCATCGAAAATCAGAATCCGTGGATTGCCGATCAATGCACGCGCGATCGCTACGCGTTGCCGCTGACCACCTGACAGTGAGGCACCGTGCTCGCCGACTATCGTGTCGTACCCCTCCGGCAACTCCAGAATGAATTCGTGGGCTCCGGCCATCTGTGCCGCCTGCATGACGGCTTCAAGGGGGGTGCCAGGATCGGCCAATGCAATGTTTTCGCGGATGCTGCGGTTGAACAACATGTTGTCCTGAAGTACTACACCAATCTGGCGGCGCAGCGATGAAACATCTGCCAACGCCAAGTCCATGCCGTCCACCAACACCCGTCCTCGCTCTGGGACATACAGGCGTTGAAGCAGTCTGGTGAGTGTGCTTTTTCCAGAACCTGAGCGACCCACAACGCCGATGACTTCGCCCGCCATTATTTTCACGCTAATGCCCCGCAGCACTTCGGAACCATCGGTGCGATAGCGAAAGTGCACTTGGTCAAATTCAATGTGCCCCTTCAGTGGCGGCAGCGCGCTTCTGTCAGCCTGGGACAACTCGGTCCGAGTATTGAGGATGTCGCCTAAACGTTGAACGGACACCCCGGTTTGCTGGAAACTGGTCCAGAGTTGCGCCAGACGTATAATCGGTTGCGAGACCCTGCCGGCCAGCATATTAAAAGCAATCAACTGACCTACCGTCAGGCTGCCATCGATGACCAAACGAGCGCCCATCCATAGGGTTGCGACCGTCACCAACTTACCGATCAGCCCAACACTTTCGTTAGCAATCGTTGAGAGGTTTTGTGTCTTGAAACCAGCGGCAACGTAAGCGGCTATTTGGTTCTCCCACTTACGAATGGCTTGCGGTTCTACGGCCATGGACTTGACCGTATCAATGCCATTTACCGTTTCGACAAGAAACGCCTGATTCTCGGCCCCACGGGAAAAACTATCTTGTAGTCGCGCACGCAGCACTGGCGTGATCAGC
>NZ_VBVZ01000140.1 GCF_005863185.1 Pseudomonas edaphica | reverse complement strand
TGCGGCGTCCAATATACGGGTGGTTTCCAGCGCGTCATAGGCGCTTACCGGCAATGGCCCCTGCCCTTGCACGGCCAGCTGCAACTGGCGATAGAACTGCGTCCAGCAGCCCTTCTCGGACGGCACTCGTTCGCGTTCCTCGCCTTGCTCAAACCAACCCCAGCGTCGATGCTCCTCGGCGCCCCAGTGCTCGCCTTCGGTTTTTGGCGACTTGCCGGCCATCAGCGCGTCTTCCTGGCCGTCCAGCCCATCGACGGTGTAACAACCCAGGGTGCCACTGACCCGAAAACGCGGTGCCTGGCTGTTTTGCAGGGCGCTGCCCCACAGGTGCGAAATCACGCCATTGGTGTGGGTCAGGGAGACGAAAAAACCGTGATCAAGGGTGGGGTGTTGCGGCGTGAACTGCAATTGCGCAAACACCCGGTCCACTGGGCCGAACAATTGCAGCGCCTGGTCCACTAGATGGCTGCCCAGGTCACGCAGCCAGCCGCCGCCACTGGCATTGCCCACCGCTTGCGGGCTGTAGCGTTCGACGCGGGATTCAAAACGTGTGATCTCACCCAAGGCACCGGCGTCGATCAGTTTGCGCAGGGTCAGGTAATCCGAATCCCAGCGCCGGTTCTGGTAGACGCTGAGCAGCGAGCCCTGGCGCTCGGCGGCGGTGATCAGCGCCTGGGCCTGTTCGGCGTTGCTGGCGAAGGGTTTGTCGCTGACCACCGCCACGCCGTGCTCGATGGCTTCCAGCACCAGCGCCGGGCGGCCTTTGAGGGTGGTGGAGATCACCAGCGCGTCGACACCGGCCTCGACGATCTGGCCGATGCTGTCAAAAGCCTTTACGCCCGGAAGGTCAGTACTCAATTGCTGGCGGCGCTCCGCTGAACGGGTCACCACACCAACAAAAGTCGCACCGGGCAAGGTTGCAATCAGCGGCGCATGAAAGAAGCGCCCTCCGTGGCCGTAGCCGACTAGTCCGATTCGCATAAGTTGTTTCCTTGTTGAATTGCAAACCCAATCAAGTGTGGGAGCTGGCTTGCCTGCGATAGCGTCGTGTCAGTTGATGAAGCTGTCACTGATAGACCGCTATCGCAGCGGTGCGACGATTCGACAAGCCAGCTCCCACACTGACTGCATTCCACCTGGCAGATTGTGATTAGCCGTAAAAGTGCGGACGCTCCGGCAAGCTCACCTTCACGATCTGCTCACTGTTCTGCGCCTCGATGCATGCATCCGCCGCCACCGCCGCTGCAAAACCGTCCCAGGCCGAAGGCCCGCCGACTTGGCCCGCACGCACACTGTCGATAAACGCCTGCAATTCCACGTCGTAAGCCCCGATAAAGCGGTCCTTCCAGTCCATCAAAATGGCATTCGACAACTTCGCGCCACTGCGCATTTGCACCTGCGAAGGCTCCGGCAGTTTGGCGATGCCGGTCTCCCCCACCACTTCACACTGGATGTCGTAGCCGTACTGGCAGTTCACGAACACTTCCACGTCGATGCGCGTGCCCTTGGCGGTTTCCAACAGCACGATCTGCGGGTCGCGCAGGTGGGCCAGGGCTTTGCTCGACTTGCGCGGGAACACCACCTGCACCGACACATAGTCATCGTTGAGCAACCAACGCAGCACATCCAGCTCGTGGATCAAGGTGTCAGTGATCGCCATATCCGTCTTGTAGTTCTCGCCCACTGTCGGGTTGCGGTGCGCGCAATGCAGCATCAGTGGCTCGCCGATCTGGCCGCTGTCGATCACGGCCTTGAGGGCGCGATAACCTTCGTCATACGGGCGCATAAAGCCCACTTGCACCAGGCGCTTGCCGTAGGCCAGTTCGGCGTCGACGATCTTGCGGCAGCCTTGCGCCGTCACCGCCAACGGTTTTTCGCAGAACACCGGCTTGCCGGCGGCGATGGCGGCCAGCACGAACTCTTCGTGGCTCGGCCCCCAGGACGTGACGAGAATGGCTTCAACCTGCGGCGAGTTGATCAGCGCATGGCCATCGGCGTAGACCTCGGCGGCAAGCTTCAAATCAGCGACGACCTTGGCGGCTTGCTCAAGGTTAATGTCGGTTACCGCCACCACCTGGCTATTGAGCAAGGTCTGGCTGCAACGACGGATATGGTCACGGCCGATAGCGCCGGTGCCAATCACTCCAAGCTTTAACGACATACACAACTCCTCTTGTTATTAGTACTGCCGGGCCTTGGCCAGCTGTTCGTTGAGTTTTTTCGCGGCGGCATTCGTGCGTTCACTGGTGGACACTTGCGCCACGCCCACCCGCCACCACGACAGGTAGCCGTGGACCATGGTTTTGGGCAGTACCTTGATATCAATCAGCGTGGACACCGTTTGCGTGCGCGCATCGGCCAGCGCCGCCTGAAGCTGTTCCACGCTGCTGACCTTGTAGGTCTTGCAGCCATAGGCCGCCGCGCTCATGGCGAAATCCACCGGCACCAGGCCGCCGTCGAGCTTGCCGCTTTCGGGGTTACGAAAGCGGAACTCGGTGCCGAAGCTGTCCATGCCGTTGCCGATTTGCAGGTTGTTGATGCAGCCGAAGGCCATGTTGTCGAGCAACACCACGTTGATCTTGCGCCGCTCCTGGATCGAGGTGGCCAGCTCCGAGTGCAGCATCATGTAAGAGCCATCGCCGACCAGCGCATACACCTCCTTGCTCGGCTCGGCCAGCTTCACACCGAGGGCGGCGTTGATCTCGTAGCCCATGCATGAATAGCCGTATTCGACGTGGTAGGTGTTGACGCCCTTGCTGCGCCAGGCGCGTTGCAAGTCGCCGGGCAGGCTGCCGGCGGCGGCGACGATGATCGCATCGTCTGCCAGGGTGTCGTTCAACACGCCGAGTACACGGCTCTGGGTCAGGCACGACCCGGTCAGCTCGATAAATTCGCGCAATACGGCGCGGTCCAGGTGGTCATCCACCTCCGGCACAAAATCGTCGCCGTGGTATTGCACCTGGTGCACGCGATCCACTTCCGCGTCCAACTGCGCCTTGGCATCGCGGACCTGCTCGCCCCAACCGGCGCGGTAGTCGCCCAAGGCGTCAGCCAACGCCTCAAGGGCCACTTGCGCATCGGCCAGCACTTGCACGCCGTCAAGCTTCAACGCGTCGCACGGGCTGATATTGAGGTTGAGAAACTTCACCTCGGCATGCTTGAACAGCGACTTGGACGAGGTGGTGAAATCGGTATAACGCGTGCCGATGCCGATGATCAGGTCCGCCTCGGGCGCCAACAGGTTCGCCGCCAGACAGCCGGTTTCACCGATGCCACCCAGGTTCAGCGGGTGGCTGGACACCACCGCACTCTTGCCCGCCTGGGTTTCAGCGAAGGGAATCTCAAAACGCTCGGCGAACGCTTGCAGGGCCGCATTCGCGCCGGAATACTTCACACCGCCGCCACAGATGATCAACGGCTTGCGCTTGCCCCGGAAGGCTGCCAGCGCATCGCCGATCATTGCCGCAGTGGCCGGACGCCGCTCAATACGGTGCACGCGTTTTTGCAGGAAATAATCCGGGTAGTCCCAGGCTTCGGCCTGCACATCCTGCGGCAGCGCCAGGGTTACGGCGCCGGTTTCCGCAGGGTCTGTGAGCACGCGCATGGCATGGATCGCCGCCGTCATCAGTTGCTCAGGGCGGTTGATACGGTCCCAGTATTTGCTTACCGAGCGAAACGCATCGTTGGTGCTGATACTCAGGTCATGGAATTGCTCGATCTGCTGCAATACCGGGTCCGGCTGGCGGCTGGCGTACACATCACCGGGCAACAGCAGCAGCGGGATCCGGTTGGCCGTGGCGGTCGCCGCCGCGGTGAGCATATTCGCCGCGCCGGGGCCTACCGAGGCGGTGCATGCGTAGATCTTGCGACGCAAATGCTGCTTGGCGAAACCGATGGCGGCATGGGCCATGCCCTGCTCGTTACGACCCTGATGCACCACCAGGTCGCCGCTGTCCTGCTCCAGCGCCTGGCCCAGGCCCAGCACATTACCGTGGCCGAAAATCGTGAACACACCGGCGACAAACTTGCTCTGCACGCCGTCGACTTCGATGTATTGGTTATCCAGGAACTTCACCAGGGCCTGGGCCATGGTCAGTCTTGTTGTGGTCATCACTTGCACCTTGTGTGAATGCAATTGGGTTGATTAACACTGCTTCAATGTGGGAGCTGGCTTGCCTGCGATAGCAATGTGTCAGGCAATGTACCTTTCACTGATAGACCGCCATCGCAGCGGTGCGACGATTCGACAAGCCAGCTCCCACAGGTTAACCGGCGTCAGGTTCGGGGGTTTTGCAGGTGGGCGATACTGGCCCCAATGGCCTGCTGGATATCCGCCAACCCATGCACGCTTTCGGCAAACGGCTCAAACGACAGGTAACCGCCGTACCCGCTGCTGAGCAAGGTGTCGATCTGCGCGGCGTTGCCGAGGATGTCACCCTCGCCCACCAGCACGCGGTGGCCGTCACGAATCGAATTGAGCGGCGCTTCGGCGTCTTCTACCCCGGAGATATGCACCAGGCCGGTCAGTTGCGGGAAGAACTCCTGCTCGCTCGCCAGGTGGTGGTGGAAGGTGTCATGCACCAGGCGGAACACATCCAGGCCGCCGATGGATTGGATTGCGTCCACCGCCACGCGCTTGCGACGCAGGGCACATTCCTCGAAACCCAGCGGCTCGATAAACCCGAGGATGCCGTACTCGCGCAGGATCGGCGCCAGCTCGCTCAGCGCCGTGCGCAAACCGGCGGCACGCTGGGCCTCGTTGCGGGTGTCGCCACGTTCATTGAGCGGGCACATCACCAGGCCCTGTGCGCCGCATTCACGGGCGTAGGTGGCGAGCTTGATGGCCTGGGTGCGACGCTCGTCATTCCACACATCAAACGGGTACAGCGCATTGATCGACAGCACCGTGATGCCCTGCACTGCGCACAACTCTCGCACGCGGCTGGCCGGGGTGCCGTATTCGATTTCATGGCCTTTAAGGTCGTTGCGAATCTCGATGGCATCGCACTTGAGGGCCGCGGCCAGCTGGATAAAGTCCGGCAGGGACAGGTTGGGGGCGACCATGCGGTTAAGGGCAAAACGTAGCGGCGACTTCATTGTTGTTGTTCTCCGTCCAAAACCGTTTAAAGGTCCAGCAGCCAGCTGTGCTGCGGGTCGTTATGGAAATGCCAGGCGCGTTTTGGCCCGGCCATCACGTTGAGGTAATACGATTCGTAGCCATACGGCACGCTGACCGGGTGATACCCCTTGGGCACCACCACCAGGTCGCTGTTCTCCACGGCCATGGCCTGGTCGATGCTGCGATCGTCGGTGTACACGCGCTGGAACACAAAGCCTTGCGGCGGGTTGATCTGGTGGTAATAGGTTTCTTCCAGAAAGCTCTGGTGCGGCAGGTCGTCGGTGTCGTGCTTGTGCGGCGGGTAGCTCGACGAGTGCCCGGACGGCGTGCGTACTTCCACCACCAGCAGCGAATGGGCCGGCTCGCTGTCAGGCAGGATGTCGCACACGTAGCGGGTGTTGGCGCCTTTGCCGCGCACGCTGCGCTTGCACTGCTCGGGGCGAATCAGGCGCGGTTCAAAGCCAGGCGCGCCGGGCGCGGCACAGACGGCAATCTGCACGTCGCTCAAGGCGGTAATCTGCGCATCGGTGCCGGGCGGCAGGTACGCGGCGAAGGGGGATTTGTCTTCGAACACCGACTGGCGGTCGCCAAGGTTCTGCCAATTGAAGCCTTCGCCTTCTATATTGACGCGCCCGCTGAGCAGCACCAGGCACAGCTCTTTATCGCCGGCGCTGACCGGCAGGGTTTCGCCCAGGCTCAAGCGATACGCGGCAAAACCCACGTACTCCAGGCGCCCGTCTTCGAGGGCCACCATGGTTTGCCCGCGTTTGCTGCTTTTGACCAACAAGCTCATCACTTAGTCCTCTCGTTGAGCAGCGCACGCAAGGTGTCGTAGCCTTTTTTGGCATAGATATAGCTAGGCGCCACGGCCGGATCCTGCTCGGCTTCGACCACCAGCCAGCCCTTGTAGTGGGCAGCCAGCAGCACATCGAGCAACTCGGCAAAATCGATGTCGCCATCGCCGGGCACGGTGAACGTGCCGTTGACGATGCAGTCAGGGAAGCTCCACATCTGGTTGCGCGCCAGTTGCACCACCGGCTTGCGCACGTCCTTGAAATGCACGTGGCAGACGCGGTCGATGTGTTTGCGCAGGACCTCGAGGGGTTCGCCGCCACCCATGTAGCAATGGCCCGAATCGAACAGCAGGCCGACTTCCGGGCCTGTTCGTTTCATCAGCTGGTCAATGTCTTCAGGGGATTCGACGTAGGCGCCCATATGGTGGTGATACGCCAGGCGCACGCCTTGGGACAGGGTGAAACGCGCCAGCTCAGTGAGCTTGTCGGCGTATTCCTGCCAGGCGTGCTCGCTGTGAAAACGCGGGCGTTCGATCAGGCGCACCTTCGAGCCCTGGATCGAGTCAGCGACTTCGCCGTATACCAGCACGTCAGCGCCATTGAGTTTGAGCAGCTCGACATGGCCGGCGATGGCTTCGATTTCTTCGGCCACCGAACGGCGCGCCAGGCGGCTGGAGTACCAGCCGGAGACCAGCGCCAGGTCATAAGGACGCAGCACATCACCAACGCCTTTGGCGTCCTTGGGGAACTTGCCGTTGAGTTCGAAACCTTCGTAGCCGATCTCCTTGCCTTCGCTGAGCGCGGTGCTCAGCGGCGTTTCACCGCCGAGGGCCGGCAGGTCGTCGTTGCTCCAGGAGATCGGGTTGATGCCAATTCGGATTGCGGGCATGGCTGCACCTTTTATTTTTTTTCAGATAGCACTGAGATCTGCTTTATGTGGGAGCTGGCTTGTGTGGGAGCTGGCTTGCCTGCGATAGCATCACCTCGGTTTCATTGCTAGACCGAGGCGATACCATCGCGGGCAAGCCCGGCTCCCACACAAGCGGCTCCCACATTTGACTGTGTTTAATTTCTGGAACTGCGCCAGGCATTGATGAGCTGTTCGAACGTGCCCTGCACTTGCTCAATCAACCCTTCATCATCAATCTCCCCCGCCATCCACGCACGGCTTGGCTCCTGGAAGATCGTACGGCCCACCGCGAACCCACGGCAGGTGGTGCTTTGGCTGGCTTGCTGAAAGCCATCGGCCAGAAACTGCGCCGAAGCATTCAGGCCCAGCAGCACCACACCACGGCAGTACGGGTCACGCTCGTGGATCAGTTCGTCGAGCTTTTTCCAGTCTTCAGCCGACTGCGCCTCGATCTTCCACCACGCAGGATATATGCCCAGGTTGTACAGGCGCTTGAGGCTGCGATAGAGCACATCGGGATAGGTCGACGGGTGATCCTTGGGCGGCACGACTTCCAGCAGCAGTTCATGGCCGCTGACCAGGGACGCCTCGTACACCGCCTTGAGTTGCGCCTCCTGCTCCAGGCGCAGCATCGGCTCGTCGTCCGGGTGGAACTGCACCAGGCACTTGATGATTTGCTCCTGGGGCCAGGCAATCAGGTTGCTGCCCACCGAGCGGCCGTGTTCAAACGCCAATGGCCGCGAGTTCTGCACCTCCACCGGGCGGGCGATCCACCAGCCACGGCCGCTGGCGGCATTCAGCGCATCCTGGCCGAAGCGCTGGTCGGCCAGCAGGCCCACATCGGCGTCGATGCCCTGCTGCGCCAGCTTGGTTTCCACACGTTCGATGGCCTGGATAAACAGCTGCTTGATGTCACTGATACGGCTCAGGTCCTGGCCGCCTTTTTGCGCCAGGTCCACCAGTTGCCAGCGGTGGTCGAAGGCAAACACAAACAACTGCTTCCAGGTTTTGCGCGGCACCGTGACGCGGTGCAGGCGTTGCAGGGTTACGTCCTGGTCCGGCCGGGTGATGGGCACCGGGCTGTTGAACAGGTAATCCAGTTCGGCGGGCGTGGGCATGGCCGGCGCGCAAGCGTGGCGGGACACGACCAGGCCGCCGCAGGCGTTGGCCAACTGGCTGCAACGCTCATCGCTGGCGTCATTGAGCCAGCCGCTGAGGAAGCCGGACATGAAGGCGTCACCGGCACCCAGTACATTGAGCACTTCAACCCGCACGCCGGGGTAAATCGCGCCGTCTTCCAGGCGCGCCGGGACGGCGCCGTGAATCACCGTGCAACCTTGCGGGCCGAGCTTGACCACCAGGGTCGCCGGGGTTAGTTCACGCACGGTGCGCAGCGCGGTCAGCAGGTCTTCACTGCCACCGGCGATCAAGAACTCTTCTTCCGTGCCGACGATCAGGTCGAAACGCGGCAGGATGCTCTGCACATGCTGGCTGACGTTCTGGTCGGCGACAAACCGCGTTTCGCCATCCGCCTTGCCCGCCAGGCCCCACAGCACCGGGCGATAGTCGATATCCAGCACACGCTTGACGTTGTGCTTGGCGGCGTAATCCAGCGCCTGGATGCTGGCCTTGTACACACCATCGGTGGAGAAATGTGTGCCGGTGATCAGCAAGGCTTTGCTGGAGGCGATAAAGGCTTCGCTGATGTCTTCGGCGCGCAGTGCCATGTCGGCGCAGTTTTCGCGGTAGAACACCAGCGGGAAGGTTTCGCGGTCTTTAAGCCCCAGCAATACCAGGGCCGTGAGGCGCTCCGGGTCGACCTTGATACCGCTCACATCACAGCCTTCACGGGCCAGGGATTCGAGCAGGAAACGGCCCATATGGTCATCGCCCACCCGGCTCAACATCGCCGACTTGAGGCCCAGCCGCGCCGTGCCGAAGGCGATGTTGGCGGAGGAACCGCCGAGGTACTTGGCAAAGCTGGACACGTCCTCAAGCCGCGCACCGACTTGCTGTGCATAGAGGTCGACGCCCAGGCGCCCGAGGCAAATCAGATCCAATTGACGCCCACTGGCAAAACGAGTCTGGCCCATGCTGGCTCCTGTTATTTT
This sequence comes from Pseudomonas edaphica, assembly GCF_005863185.1. Taxonomy (GTDB): domain Bacteria; phylum Pseudomonadota; class Gammaproteobacteria; order Pseudomonadales; family Pseudomonadaceae; genus Aquipseudomonas; species Aquipseudomonas edaphica. The sequence goes on along the minus strand of NZ_VBVZ01000140.1, from coordinate 3,465 downwards.
TATCAGCCTGCGTGGTGCCGCCGTGGTGACGGCACACGCTCTTGGTGCAAGCAGACTAGAACGTCCAGCGGCGGCAATCAATATTTATTCCATAATTATTTTTAGTGGAATATTTTTTCCAATAAGCCAGCATAATGGCATGCCAGCAGCCGTGCATCGTTTCAGCAGCCCACGGACGCCGTGATGCCGAGGTATTTTTTTGCGCCTACCCTGTAGACTTGCGTCACCCATCAGCGCATCAGACGAACACGCCAGAAGGATTGCCCATGTCCCGCACCGATCCCGAGACCACCCTGGAAGATACGATCGCCAGCCCTCCGATCAATGCCGAACGCCTGTTGCAGCTGATCACGGACGAATACGAAAGCCTGCCGCGCCAGCTCAAACGCATTGCCAGCTACATGAGCCAGCAGAGCGACCGCATCATGGTCGACCGCATCAGCGACATCGCCCGCGAATGCGAAGTGCACCCTTCGGCCATCGTGCGGTTTTCCCAGCGCTTCGGTTTCAGTGGGTTCAGCGAGATGCAGGCGCTGTTTCGCGAGGCCTACACCCACAAAACCACGCCGGTGCAGAACTACCAGCAGCGCATCCGCAGCATGATCGCCAACAAGTCGCAGAAGGCCAGCGGCGGCGACCTGGCGCGTGAGTGCGTGAATGCCACCCTCTCCGGCATCGAGCGCCTGGGGCTGGAACTGGATGATGTGGCGTTTGAGAAGGCGGTGGACCTGGTGGTCAACGCCGACAATATCTACGTGGTCGGCGTGCGCCGCTCGTTTGCCGTGGCCGATTACCTGGTCTACAACCTGCAGCACACCAACAAGCGCATCCACCTGATCTCGGGCCTGGGCGGCAGTTATCGCGAACAGATGCGCAGCGTGCGGGCCAACGACCTGGTGATTGCGATCAGCTTTACGCCCTACGGCAAAGAGACCCAGCATTGCCTGCGCATCGCCCAGCATCATCAGGCCAAGACCTTGATCATCACCGACAGCAACCTGTCGCCCCTGGCCAAACGGGCGAACGCGGTGTTGTTGGTGAATGAGGGTTCGTCGTTTGCCTTCCGCTCCTTGAGCGCCACGTTGTGCCTGTGCCAGGCGTTGTTTATTGCCGTGGCGTATCGGTTGGAATTGAAGGTGGATGAGATTCATGAACAGGTCGGGTTTGACGACTGACGTGCCGATACTGAACGTTCGTTCCCACGCTCCGCGTGGAAATGCCTCCTGTGACGCTCCGCGTCACGACTCTTCAAAGCAGACGCGGAGCGTCCAGGGCTGCATTCCCACGCAGAGCGTGGGAACGATCACACTCGGTGTGTCTGATACATCGAGGTGATGCTATCGCAGGCAAGCCAGCTCCCACATTTTGTTCAGCGCTTGGCTTTTGGGCGGCGCATCAGTTGGTAGGCTGCCGGAATCACAAACAGCGACAGCAACGGCGCCGTCAACATCCCACCAATCATCGGCGCAGCAATGCGGCTCATGACTTCGCTGCCAGTCCCACCTCCAAGCAGAATCGGCAACAACCCGGCGATGATAACGGCCACGGTCATCGCCTTGGGCCTCACCCGCAACACCGCCCCCTCAGTAATGGCCGCCAGCAAATCACCATCCTTACGCTCAGCCCAGGCGTTTTTCAGGTACAACAGCATGATCACCCCAAACTCAGCCGACACCCCCGCCAGCGCAATAAACCCCACGCCCGTGGCCACCGACAAATTGAAGCCCAGCCAGTAGAGCAACCACACACCGCCAGTCAGTGCGAACGGTAAGGTGCCCAGAATCAGCACCGCCTCATCCACGCGGCGAAAGGTCAGGTACAGCAGCACAAAGATGATCAGCAAGGTAGCCGGCACCACCAGCTTCAGGCGCTCATTGGCCCGCTCCAGAAACTCGAACTGCCCCGAATAACTGAGGCTCATGCCCGGCTGCAAGTGCACCTGCTGCTCAATCGCCTCACGCAAGTCCTTCACCACTGAAGCCAGGTCACGGTCACGCACGTCGATATACACCCAGCCGGAAGGCCGTGCGTTTTCGCTTTTGAGCATCGGCGGGCCGTCACTGATCTTGAGCCTGGCCACCGTGCCGAGGGTGATCTGGCTGCCCTGCGGCGTGTAGATCGGCAGGCTGCCCAGCGCCTGCAGCGAGTCGCGCCACGCCTTGGGGTAACGCAGGCTGATGGGGAACCGCGCCAGGCCTTCGACCGTTTCGCCAATGGTTTCACCGCCAATCGCGCCCGCCACAATCGACTGCACATCGGCGATATTCAGCCCATATTGCGCAGCGGCCGAACGGTCGATATCCACGTCGATATAGCGCCCGCCGGTCAACCGCTCAGCCAGTGCCGAACTCACACCGGGCACGGTCCTGGCAACCTTCTCCACAGCCTGGGTCACCGCGTCGATCTGCATCAGGCTGGCGCCCGCGACCTTCACACCAATCGGGCTTTTGACGCCGGTGGCGAGCATGTCGATGCGGTTGCGGATCGGCGGGATCCAGATATTGGTCAGGCCCGGCACCTGCACCACACGGTCCAGCTCCTTCACCAGTTTTTCCGGGGTCATGCCGGGGCGCCATTGGTCCTTGGGCTTGAACTCAATCGTGGTTTCAAACATCTCCAGCGGTGCCGGGTCGGTGGCGGTTTCGGCGCGACCGGCCTTGCCGAACACGTGCGCCACTTCCGGTACGGTCTTGATCAGCCGGTCAGTACGTTGCAGCAACTCACCGGCGGTTTGCGTCGACAGCCCCGGCAGCGCCGACGGCATGTAGAGCAAGTCGCCCTCGTCCAGCGGCGGCAGGAACTCACCACCAAGTTTCGTCACCGGCCACAGCGCGCTCGCCACCATCAGCAGCGCCACCAGCAAGGTCAGGCGCGGCCAGCGCAGTACCGCATCGAGGGCCGGCTGGTAGAGTTTGATCAAGCCACGATTGAGCGGGTTGCGCTGCTCATCGGGAATGCGCCCGCGAATCCAGTAGCCCATCAACACCGGGACCAAGGTCACCGACAACCCGGCCGCTGCCGCCATGGCGTAGGTCTTGGTGTAAGCCAACGGGCCGAACAGCCGGCCTTCCTGGGCTTGCAACGTGAACACCGGAATAAACGACAACGTGATGATCAGCAGGCAGAAAAACAGCGCAGGCCCTACTTCCACCGCCGCGTCGGTCATGACCCTCCAGTGGTCCTCACCTTTCAGTTCCCGGCCAGGATTGGCGTGGTGCCAGGCCTCGATTTTCTTGTGGGCGTTTTCAATCATCACCACCGCCGCATCCACCATTGCGCCGATGGCAATCGCGATGCCGCCGAGCGACATGATGTTGGCGTTGATGCCCTGAAAGCGCATGACGATAAAGGCGATCAATACGCCCACCGGCAGCGAAATAATCGCCACCAGGGATGAACGCAGGTGCCAGAGAAAAATCCCGCACACCAGCGCCACCACCAAAAACTCCTCCAACAGCTTGTGGC
>NZ_VBVZ01000013.1 GCF_005863185.1 Pseudomonas edaphica | reverse complement strand
TGTATAAGAGACAGTTCCACAGGGGATCTGCGGTGTTTTTATGAATGCTGTTTGAAGGACCTTGAACCATGGATTTGACCCCACGGGAAAAAGACAAACTGCTGATCTTCACTGCTGGCCTGGTGGCCGAGCGCCGCTTGGCGCGGGGTGTGAAGCTCAACTACCCGGAAACCATCGCCTATATCTCGGCCGCGCTGATGGAAGGTGCCCGCGATGGCCGCACCGTGGCCGAGTTGATGCACTACGGCACCACCCTGCTCAGCCGCGAGCAAGTGATGGAAGGCATCCCGGAAATGATCCCGGATATCCAGGTGGAAGCCACCTTCCCCGATGGCACCAAGCTGGTGACCGTCCACCAGCCAATCGCGTGAGGCCCGGCCATGATTCGTGATGCTACCGAGCAAGACCTGCCGGCGATCCGCGACATCTACAACGATGCGGTGCTCAACACCACGGCCATCTGGAACGAGCAACCGGTGGACCTGGCCAACCGTCAGGCCTGGTTCGCTGCGCGTCAAACCCAGGGCTATCCGATTCTGGTGGCGGTGGAAAACGATGAAGTCACCGGCTACGCCTCATTCGGCGATTGGCGCCCGTTCGAAGGTTTTCGCTACAGCGTTGAGCACTCGGTGTACGTGCGCAATGACCAACGCGGCAAAGGCCTCGGCCCGCGGCTGATGCAAGCGCTGATCGAGCGCGCCGCAACCTGCGGCAAGCACGTGATGGTCGCGGCTATCGAAAGCGGCAACCAGGCGTCTATTCGCCTGCATGAGCGCCTGGGTTTCATCACCACCGGGCAAATGCCGCAAGTGGGCATCAAGTTCGGCCGCTGGCTGGACCTGACCTTTATGCAACTGACGTTGAATCCGGGCGCCGAACCGCCCAAGGAGTGAGATCGATGAGCGCTACGCAACTGCGTCGAGTCAATGCTGAAAGTTTTGCCCACTACCGCCTGGGTTTGATTGAGCTGTTGCTGGACGCGGTAAAGCACGGCGCTTCAATCGGCTTTATGGCTGACTTCGATGACGCCCAGGCCCGCACCTATTTGAGCGGCGTGCAGGCAAGTATCGAAGAGGGCAGCCTGCTGCTGTGGGTGGTGGTACGCGATGAGCAAGTGATCGCCAGCGTGCAACTGGCGTTGTGCCTGAAAGCCAACGGCCTGAACCGCGCCGAAGTGCAAAAGTTGCTGGTACACAGCAGCGCCCGCCGCCATGGCCTGGGCCAACAGCTGATGAACAGCCTGGAACTCGCCGCGCGCCAGCACAAGCGCGGCCTGCTGTACCTGGACACCGAGGCCGGCTCCGGCGCCGAAGCCTTTTACCAGTCGCTGCGCTACACCAAGATAGGTGAATTGCCCGACTACTGCCAAAGCCCGGACGGGCGCTACACCCCGACCGCCATCTATTTCAAGACCCTGGGGCAACCTGCATGATTCCTGGTGAATATCAGATCCAGCCTGGTGACATCGAACTCAACGTCGGCCGGCGCACCGTCACCCTCAGCGTGGCCAACAGCGGCGACCGGCCGATTCAGGTGGGCTCGCACTACCATTTTTTCGAGACCAACGATGCGCTGACCTTTGATCGCGCCGCCAGCCGTGGCATGCGTTTGAATATTCCGGCGGGCACGGCAGTGCGGTTTGAGCCAGGGCAAAGTCGCGAGATCGAGTTGGTGGACTTGAGCGGGGGGCGGCGGGTGTTCGGGTTTGCCGGACGGATCATGGGCGACCTTTAGGGCCTCATCGCAGGCAAGCCAGCTCCCACAGTTGGAATGCGTTCCCCTGTGGGAGCTGGCTTGCCTGCGATAGCGATATCACATTCAACACCTATTTTTCAGGGCATACACACATGAAGATCAGCCGCCAAGCCTACGCCGACATGTACGGCCCCACCGTCGGTGACAAGGTCCGCCTGGCCGACACCGACCTGTTCGTCGAAGTCGAACAGGACTTCACCGTCTACGGTGAAGAAGTCAAATTCGGCGGCGGCAAAGTTATCCGCGACGGCCAGGGCCAGAGCCAACTGCTCGCCCATGAAGTGGTCGACACCTTGATCACCAATGCGCTGATCATCGACCACTGGGGCATCGTCAAGGCCGACGTCGGCCTGAAAAACGGCCGCATTCATGCGATCGGCAAGGCCGGCAACCCGGATATCCAGCCCGGCGTGACCATGGCCATCGGCGCCAGCACCGAGGTGATTGCCGGTGAAGGCATGATCCTCACCGCCGGCGGCATCGACAGCCACGTGCACTTCATTTGCCCGCAGCAGATCGAAGAAGCGCTGACCAGCGGCGTCACCACCATGATCGGCGGCGGCACCGGCCCTGCGACCGGCACCAACGCCACCACCTGCACCTCCGGCCCGTGGCACCTGGCGCGCATGCTGCAAGCCAGCGATTCGTTCCCGATGAACATCGGTTTTACCGGCAAAGGCAATACCAGCTTGCCGGAACCCTTGATCGAGCAGGTCAAGGCCGGGGCCATCGGTTTGAAGCTGCACGAAGACTGGGGCACCACACCCGCCAGCATCGACAACTGCCTGAGCGTTGCGGACGAGTATGACGTGCAGGTCGCGATTCACAGCGACACCCTTAACGAATCCGGCTTCGTCGAAACCACCCTGGCCGCGCTCAAGGGTCGCACCATCCACACCTACCACACCGAAGGTGCCGGTGGCGGCCACGCGCCGGACATCATCAAGGCCTGCGGCTTCGCCAACGTGCTGCCCAGTTCCACCAACCCGACGCGGCCGTTCACGCGCAACACCATCGATGAGCACCTGGACATGTTGATGGTCTGCCATCACCTGGACCCGAGCATCGCCGAAGATGTGGCCTTCGCCGAAAGCCGCATCCGCCGCGAGACCATTGCCGCCGAAGATATCCTGCACGATTTGGGCGCGTTCTCGATGATCAGCTCCGACAGCCAGGCCATGGGCCGTGTCGGCGAAGTGATCACGCGCACCTGGCAGACCGCTGACAAAATGAAAAAGCAGCGCGGCCCTTTGCCCGGCGACGGCCCGGGCAATGACAACTTCCGCGCCAAGCGCTATATCGCCAAGTACACCATCAACCCGGCGATCACCCACGGCGTCAGCCATATCGTCGGCTCGATCGAGGTGGGTAAGTGGGCCGACCTGGTACTGTGGCGCCCGGCGTTTTTCGGCATCAAGCCGACCTTGATCCTCAAGGGCGGCGCGATTGCCTCAAGCCTGATGGGTGACGCCAACGCCTCGATCCCCACGCCGCAGCCGGTGCACTATCGCCCGATGTTCGCCAGCTTCGGCAGCTCGTTGCACGCCACCAGCCTGACCTTCATCAGCCAGGCCGCCCAGGACGCCGGGTTGCCCGAGGCCCTGGGGTTAAAAAAGCAGATTGCCGTGGTCAAGGGCTGCCGCGATGTGCAGAAAACCGACCTGATCCACAACGATTACCTGCCGGATATCGAGGTTGACCCGCAGACTTATCAGGTCAAGGCCGACGGCCAGTTGTTGTGGTGCGAACCGGCTGATGTATTGCCCATGGCCCAGCGCTACTTTTTGTTTTAGGTCGCACGGGAGACGACACCCTCAGCCATGTCCAGCGGATGATCGAGCAACTCCTGACGGGTCAGCGTCTCGATCAGCGCGGCGTCTTTAATCTGCAATTGCAACTGAAGTTCGCCGGACCGATGCTTATAAAGTGCCTCGGTGATCGCGTTGGATTCAAACCTGCTCCGCAAGTCCGCCAGCTGATCGTGCAAGGGATGGCGCAGAGCGTCAAATTGCACGGCGTATTTACCGGTCAGGTAATCCTGCCAAAAGCCCCTGGACAGCAGCGCCTGAAGCTCTTGCGCGGAGTTATCCAGGGCTTTGATCGTGTCATAGGCAGTATCGAGCATCGATGCGGTCACGCCGCCCAAGTTGATATACCTGACCTGCTGCGGCTGCCCCGGTAGCTGGAGCCGATCCTTGAGGCCGTAACGATACGCCAGTCGAATTTCAACCTCTTCGGCCAGGCGCTGGGTATGGGGCAACTTATCGGCTATCGACACGCGGGGGTCATTGACGATGGCTTCGCTGCGCTGGATATCCGCCGACGCGATCTTGTCCACTTCGTGCAGGCGGAACAAGCCCCTGGATAACCTTGCCAGTTGCACGCCCTGGGTCTGATCCGTGGCCTGCAAACGAGCCTTGTAGGCCATTGTGCGCACTTCCAGGTTGCTGAAGGAGAAAGCCGCAAGGTCGCAACATCCTGGCTCACCGGCCAGGTCGAGGAGTTCCTTGCGCAGGGTTTCCGATTCGGCGGTGTCCTGGGTGATGCTTTCGATCACTTCCCAGACACGGCGCTGCAAGTCGGCGTGGCCGGCACCCGCCGGTTCCAGACGCTCAAGGATGTCGAAAAACGGGGCAGCCCTCGGAGCGCGCTCCAACGCCACCCATAGGGGCCGTTTGCTACTCGCCTCTTGCGTGGACATGCCTTGGGCCCAACGCAGAAATGGATCCTGCGCGCCAGCTGTGGGGGCCACACGGTTAGGGGCAATATCAGCCGTCAACCGTAGCATGTTCGGAAGAACCTCAGACATCAGCCCAGCCTCCTCAAGGCGCCGGCTGTGTTCGCGGACTTGTTGCCGGGTTTGCTCGGTCAAAGGGTTCTCGCCGATATCCGTCACACGAGTCACGCGTTCCGTCTGCGCCAACTGCTCATCCGACGGTGCAATGACTGAGTCCGGGATAGTGGTAATACTGTTTTGGCTCAGATCTACCCATAGCAGGTTCGTTCGTTCAACCAACCCCGCAGGCCAGGTATCAATCCCTGTATTTTTCATCTGCAAGGTACGCAAATCCGTCATTTGGCTGAAATCCGGCGTCAGGCCGAGGGGGTTATCATTGAGCATCAAGTCACTGAGTGTCGCTCGCGAGGACAGTAAGGCAGCCGACTCGGCAGTCAATCGGATTCGGTTGTTTTGCAGCGACAAACGGGCCAACTCGTTCATATTCCCCACGGCAGGCGGCAACTCGAACAAATGGTTATCCGACATGTCCAGCCAGCGCACACCTTGGCAGTGCGCCAGGAAACCTTCTGGTGACGTACGCAGGTTCAGGCGGTTCAGTTTCAGTGACGTCGGGCGAATGAAATTCGCGCCAAGGTCGGGCAGGCTCGACAGGCGCAACCCACTGAGGTCCAGTTCGACGTCGATGAGTGTGGCGTCGTTGCTCAAAACGAGGGGATTACCCGCCCTCCAGCAGCTCATGATGCGTTGCCTGGCGCGATCACGATCGTTGAACTCCAGCAGGCGCTCATTTCGCCCGACGCGCTCGTTACTCTGACGCTCGTTGGAGAGGTTCCAGGCTTTTAACTGACGCTTGAACGCTTTGAATTCCTGCTCACGCTGGGCCAACTCTGCATCGGCGCGCTCGCCCAGCGCCCAAATCATCTTCCGAGAAGTTTGCACGCTGTTGTCGGGATAGAGTTCCTGCATGACCCTGAGCCTTGGATTACCACTGTCAAAGGCGCCATCAAGGGCGCCTTGCAAAAGTTCGGGCCGCGTGCGCGTCAAGGTCTCCCAGTAGCGATCGAACTGCTGCCAATAGTCGGCAGGAAACTTATTGTGCTCAAGCATGACGACGTTGTTTGTCCGAACGATCGCTTCAAGCTGCTCAGGCGGTGGTGTCAAATGCTGTGGTGGAACCTCCTGCAGGCGGTTTTCGGACAAATCGACACGTCTCAATCCAGTCAATGCGGTTAATCCCGAGGGCCACTGCTCAATCTGCGTGTTACTGAGGTTCAACTCCACCAGATTTGGCATACCGCTGACATCGGGGGCAGCACCCAGCGGGTTACTGCGCAGATCAAGCGTGACAAGGGCGCTGAGGTTGCTCAGCATACGGCTGGTTGGTGGAGTCAACTCAAGATTATTACCGGTCAGGTTCAACGAAGTCAGGTAGCGCATTTCACCGATAGCACTGGGTAACTCGGTAAGCCGGCAACCGATCAGGGCCAAATGCTTGACGTGGGTGAACGATGTAAGGAAAGCATCAGTCTTGCCGGTCCAGCCGCTACCGTAGATCTCAAGCCCCTCAACATGGCTGAAGTCGACGCTTAGCAGTGGTAGTTCCAGATCGCCCCTCATCATCAGCTTCAGGGGGCCTTCACTCATAAGCCGCCAGTGACTCTTGATCTCGCGCGCGATATCGGACGCACCGGGAAAATCGGCATCCCAACCATCAGCACGCGGCGGCCCACTGGCGTAAACCCAGGCATCCAACTCCCTCGTAAACGTTTTGAACTCAGCCTTCCAGTGTTTCAACCCACCCTCGACGTCGTCGCCCAAAGTGCGGACAAACGCATTGACTGCCTCCTCGTCCATCAAAGGGAACAGATCGGTGACCTTCTCGTGTATTAAATCGACATCGCTATCGACATCACTGGCCGCCTGTCGGCTAGACCCGCCGCCGCCACCGAGTAATCTCAGCGTCGAATCAATCGTCGGTTTGCGCACCGGATACTCCAGCAACACCGTGCGCAGCGGCTCACGAGGCAAAGGCGACTGCTGGATCGCTGTCTTCAACTGCTGTGCATCGGTGAACCCGAGGCTCTGGCGTTCGGCGGTGGACAACAGGTCCCAGGTTGCCCCAAAGAAGTCCCTGGGCATGGGCGCCTCGAATAAACCATTGTCCTTGAGCACCAGGGCCTTGGTGGTGGTTGAATCCGGGGAACCGATAGCATCCAGCAACGTGCCTTGGGCCGAGTAGTGACGCAACTCCACCCGCGTTCCACGCTGCCATCCAGGCAAGGTTTCCAAAGTGCGCAAGGCGAGGCGCTGGCTGTCGATGCTTGCCAGAGTGTCCAGGTGCAGGCCTTCATAGGCACGCGATACCCGGGTTTCCTGCTCAAGCCACCTCGCCTGCTCAATACGTTCCTGGGGCAGAAACCCGGTATCTCGAAAGGTGTGCAACTGTTCAACGCTCAGCCTTCTGAGCAACTCAGTAGCCATCGACGCTGGCAGCCTGGGGTAAGTCGCCATGAGCAGGCGCACATCAGGATCGTTCGTGGCATTCAAGGCTTGATAGCGCTCTTCGACCAGCGAGCCCTTAAAGGTATCGACGACATTGGCGATGTGTTCACGCAGCTTGCCGGCCCGCACCGCCAGCGACTCTTCGGCACTGCCAGGGATGTCCCGGAGCGTGGGGTCCACGCCTTGCAAGCTGAACAGCACCTCATTGAGCCACTCACCGCTCGCCAACTGGTTGTCACGGACCACCACTACGCGTTTGGGGACAGCTGCGAAGGTCTCCTCCCACAAAATCCTGTTGTGGCTGTCCATGACCCGCAGCGGCGCATCAGGCAACATCCCTCGTCGACGCATGATTTGCAGCAGCAGCGTGAGGTCCGCCTGGGCATAGACGGCCGAGTCGCTGCTTCTCATTTGCTCGACAAACGTCGTCAGTGCCTGATGAGCCTTGAAGTGCTGGATCGTGTCATCCAACAACAAAGGCACCGGGTCATGCTCAACAAAGGTCTGGCGCAAGACGTTTTCCTCGACACCGCTGGCCATACGGGCTTGTTCCAGCGTCGCGGAGTCAAGCCCACGCTGTTCCAGCCCCAGGCGCCTCATCAGGGTCGGTTTGTCCCAGGTCAGCGGTTGCTCGATTTCATGGCTCCAGGCGCCAGCATGGTTATGCTCCAACTGCGGCTCATACGCACCAGGGCGGCTGGGGTGCTGGATGCGATACTGCCCAGTGACGGGGTCCTGCCCAACTCGATAGTGGTCACCCTCATGGTGCAAAATCAACTGGCCGTCGTGGGAGTAAAGGCCCAAAGCGTCTGGCCTGGCGTCTGTGGCCAGCTCGACAGGCGCCTTATAGGGCGCAAGATCAGGCTTCCACAGGCGGATCTTGCCGCCGGGCAACGTGACGGCTTTGAGCCGTTCAATGAAGGGTGACACTGTGAAGCGCAACGCCACCGCCTGCGCCGCCAGCGTCGCCAGGTTTTCCACCACGTCGGTAACATGCGCCCAACCTGCCTCGCGGTCGCCTTCACTGAGTTCGACCGCACCCTCAAAGACCTCGTAAAGCAGCTGACCGGCCATCACCCCGGCCATCACCAGGCCCAAGGGTGGCACGGCCATCCCCACCAGGTTCAGGCCGAACATGCCGATACTCAGGTAATGGGCTGCACGCCTTGAACTCGATGCCTTGTCAGCAGCCTCAGTGCTCACGGCCTGGTGTTGGGCATCGTTAAACAGTCGCGTGCGCAGACTGGCATGGCGATACACCCACAAGTCCGCAGCCCGCCAGAGGCCAGCGATTTCGATGGCCTGAATATTGAATTCGGGGGCTTTTATCGGAACGCGTACGGTCGGTTGCGGCTCCCCCAGCGACGAGCCGGAGGAAAAGAATGGGGCCGTCAGTAAACGTCCCCATTCCGAACGCAGCGCCTGTGAACCGAACGGTTGCGGTGGCGCATCCACCACGAGTTCGGTCAGCCTGCGGTAGTAGTAAGCGCGATCCTTATAGGCTACAAACTGGGCAAAAAGCTGCTGGTATTGCGTGGTTTGTACCCCCATGGAGCGGTCGGCACCCTGGCTGACGCTCGCGGTCAGGTGATCAGTCAATTCGTTGCGAAACTCATTAAACGTTTCATAACGCTTGATGGGGTGCTCGAGGTGGTCAGGAATATAGACGATAACCCAGCTCGAATAACGCTGCTTGGCGCATGGGGCGATGATCAGGCAGTCATGCAGGTGCAGGTTCATCAGGCTCAAGCAGCAGTAACCGACCGGCTGGTTGCCGATCACGATGTGCTTTTCGCCAGCCGTCACACGCATCAGCAAGGTGTAATCGGTGGTACCGATATCACCCTTGAGCAAGGCCAGATACGCCGCCGCCTTGAAGGCATCTTTCTGATGGCGGATGAAGCGATCCCGAAACTCGGCACGGGACCGTACATCATCAGGTATCAACTGCGCCCTGAGGTGAGCCTGGTATTGACTCCCCAAATCGAGATCACGGCATAACTGGGCGAACTCATGAATTTTCAGGGTCGTGGTGTGGCGTTCAAAGTGCTCGCGAGTATCCGGCTCGGTGATAAATCCCGAAACGCTATCGTAAAAACCGTCCTCGGCCTCCCGCGCCTCAAAGTTGCCCAGGGCAGCCTTGAGCAAGGAGAACGTCTTGACCCTGGAACCGCCGGTTTTTTTGCCAAAGGCGTCTTCAACCGGAACATACAGGCGCAACCAGGTTTGATTGACGTCCAGCGCATAACCGGCAGCCTTTAATGCCGCTTCCAATAACGGCTGGGCGAATGCTTCCAGCGCCTGGACTTTGCTTAGGGATTTCTCCAGCTCATTCAGGGAGTGGCAACGGCTCTCCAACAGCGTCTTGAGCTGATCCTTCTGCGATTGAGACGTGGCGTCGTACCAAGAGGGGATATTCGCGGGGGTCTGTTTGAGGGCCTGGCGCCGCTCAGGTGAACTGCTGACCAGGCAGGACGGGATCGCCTGTTTGATTAATTCGTAGTGTTGTCCCTGTTCACCGGGCGGGAGCGTGGAGGAGGCAATAACCTGAAGTTCGAGCATGGGATGACAACCTTGTGGTGAGAAAGATTGTCATCCTATGCAGTGCGTTTTTTTGCTGGAGCTAACTATTTAGCAAGCTCGAAAACTCATCGGGTCAGCTCGTTCAGAAGTGCTCACGGGGGTCGAAAGCGGCCTTTTCAGCCAGCGCCTGCCACAATGCCTTGACCTCATCGTCTCCAGCCTTAGGCATCACAGCCTTGAGCTGGATAAACAGATAACCGCGTTGCCCGGCCTTGTTCAACAAGCCATGGCCCTTTGCGCGCATGCGTTGGCCGTTCTGGCTGCCGGCCGGCACCTTGAGGTTGATCTTGCCGGTAAGGGTCGGCACTGCGACTTCCGCGCCCAACGCCAGCTCCCACGGGGCCAGCGGCAGGTTGATGATCAGGTTTTCGCCATCCACCTCGAACTTGGCGTGCGGCGCAAACTTGATGATCAGGTACAGGTCGCCATTGGCACCACCGCCCACACCCGGTGCGCCCTGGCCCTTGAGGCGGATGCGCTCGCCATCGGCCACACCGGCCGGAATCTTCACATTCAGGCTCTTGACGGTATTGCTGACATGCCGGCCAGACGCATCGTATTGCGGCACCTGGAAGCTGATCTGCTTGGACTCGGTGGACAGCGTTTCCTCAAGGGAAACGCTCAGTTGCATCTCCACATCCTGGCCCTTGCGCCCGGTAGGACGGCGCTGGCCGCCGCCAAAGGCGTCGCCGCGCGCGCCGAAGATCGAGCTGAAGAAGTCCGAGAAGTCGCCCGTGTCCTGGCCACCGCCATAACCACCACGGCTCTGCCAGCCCGGTGGCCCCTGGAACGGCTGGCCATGCTGGCCGTATTTACGCAGCTCATCGTACTCGGCGCGTTTGTCGGCGCTTTTGAGCGCCTCATAGGCTTCGGACGCGTCCTTGAATTTCTCTTCGGCGTCCTTTTCCTTGCTCACGTCCGGGTGATACTTGCGTGCGAGCTTGCGATAGGCGGCCTTGATTTCCTTGTCATCGGCGCTCGGCTCGACACCCAGAATCTTGTAATAGTCTTTGAAATCCATCGGCAGTTCACCATCCTTAATCGAGATCGCACAGCCCGGGGCACAACGTGCGCTGCTTTGCACCTGTTGAGTGGTGTGGCCTGGGGGTGCGTCAAAGTGTTATCGGCGCTAGCCGTATGCAACAGATGTGGGGGCAAATACCCAGCTTTCAAGCACGATTTAGCGGATAGTCGGCCTACGCATCTGCGCGCGAGTGACATACACTGCGCGGCCGTTTTTTAACCGGAACCTGGAAGACATGAACAACACATCCCCAGCCCGTGCCTGCGGCATCGACTTCGGCACGTCCAACTCCACCGTCGGCTGGATCCGCCCCGGCGAGGAGACGCTTATCGCGCTGGAGGACGACAAGATCACCCTGCCGTCGGTGGTGTTCTTCAACTTCGAGGAGCGCCGCCCGGTATACGGTCGCCTGGCGCTGCACGAATACCTGGAAAACTACGAAGGCCGGCTGATGCGCTCGCTCAAGAGCCTGCTGGGTTCCAAGCTGATCAAGCACGACACCAGCGTATTGGGCACGGCCATGCCGTTCACCGACCTGCTGGCACTGTTTATCGGCCAGCTCAAGAGCCGCGCCGAAGCCAACGCCGGTCGCGAGTTCGAAGAAGTGGTGCTGGGCCGCCCGGTGTTCTTCGTCGATGACGACCCGATGGCCGACCAGGAAGCCGAAAACACGCTGGTGGATGTGGCGCGCAAGATCGGCTTCAAGGACATCTCGTTCCAGTACGAGCCGATTGCGGCCGCGTTTGACTATGAGTCCACCATCGAGAAAGAAGAGCTGGTGCTGATCGTCGACATCGGCGGCGGTACGTCTGACTTCTCGCTGGTGCGCCTGTCGCCGGACCGTCGTCACAACGACAACCGCCAAAGCGACATCCTCGCCACCGGCGGCGTGCACATCGGCGGTACCGACTTCGACAAACAGCTGAGCCTGCAAGGCATGATGCCGCTGTTCGGCTATGGCAGCCGCATGAAAAGCGGCGCCTACATGCCCACCAGCCACCACATGAACCTGGCCACCTGGCACACCATCAACTCGGTGTACTCGCAAAAATCCCAGCTGGCCTTGGGCAGCATGCGCTACGACATCGAAGACACCGGCGGCATCGACCGCTTGTTCAAGCTGATCGAACAGCGTGCCGGGCACTGGCTGGCCATGGAAGTGGAAGAAACCAAGATCCAGCTGACCCACGAAGACAGCCGCCACGTGGCCCTGGACCGCATCGAAAAAGGCCTGAGCGTCGACCTGAGCCGGGCATTGTTCGAGTCGTCCATCGACGCGTTGCTGGAGCGTGTGCGCAACAGCGTCACGCAACTGCTTAACGATGCCTCGGTGAGCGTGGCCCAGGTGGACACGGTGTTCTTCACCGGCGGCTCCAGCGGCATTCCGGCACTGCGCCACAGCATCTCGGCGATGCTGCCGAATGCACAGCATGTGGAAGGCAATATCTTCGGCAGTATCGGCAGCGGTCTGGCGATTGAGGCGAGCAAGCGTTACGGCGCAATGGAGTAGATCGTTCCCACGCTCCGCGTGGGAATGCATCCTTTGACGCTCCGCGTCACGACTTCAACAGCGGACGCAGAGCGTCCAGGGCAGCATTCCCACGCAGAGCGTGGGAACGAGCTAACGGGCCAGTTAAACCATCCCCGCCAGCTTCAACTCACTCTTCAGATACGCATAGTAAATCGGCCCCGCCACCACGCCCGGCAGGCCGAATGCGGCTTCAAACACCAGCATCGCCAACAGCAATTCCCAGGATTTGGCACTGATCTGCCCGCCGACGATGCGCGCGTTGAGGAAGTATTCGACCTTGTGGATCACGATCAGATACCCCAACGCCGCCACCGCCACCCAGATCGACAGCGACAGCGCGACGATGGTGATCAGGGTGTTGGAGATCAGGTTGCCGATCACCGGCAGCAGGCCGACCAAGAAGGTCAGCACGATCAGGGTTTTGGTCAAAGGCAGGTGAATGCCGCAGAGCGGCAGTACTACGGCGAGGAACACGGCCGTAAACGCGGTGTTGAGTGCAGCAATCTTGATCTGGGCGAAGACAATGTTACGAAACGCCTGGACCAACAGGTGCAGGCGGTCGAACAGCGCGGCCGCCAGGGGTTTGCGTTTGGTCAGGTCGGGCACGCGCTGCAGGGCGATAATGGCGCCGAGCACCATGCCGATCAGCAGGGTGACGAACATGTGGGCGGCGTCTTTGCCGACCAGTTGCAGCTCGCTCAGGTGTTTGCTCAGCCAATCGCCGATGGCCACGCGGAATTCGGCGGCACTGGCGGGCAGGTAGGCGTCGACGAACGGCGGCAGTTGCCCGCGCGCGCGGTCGACCACGCCCATGAATTTGTCCAGGGAAGCCCCGGGGTTTTCCGCTTCGTGGAGCAGAAAGCTGATGGCGCCGGCAAAGATCAGGGTCAACACGCTGACGATCAAGGTGCCCAGCAACGCTACTGCCAGCCAACGCGCACGCCGGCCTTCAATCAGTCGCTGCAACTGCGGGGTAAGCATGTTGACCAGTTCATAAACCAGCAGGCCGGCCAGCAAGCTCGGCAACAGCTTGAGCGGCAGGACCAGCAATAGCCCGCCGAAAATGATGACGCAACTGACCAGCAACAACACGTGACGCTGAGAAAACGTTGGCATACAGCCTCAAAACGAACGGCGTTAAAGGATGGGCAGTCTGCCAGCCTTGAGGGAATCAAGCGAGAGGTCTGAATTGTGAACACCGTCAGTGTGGGAGCTGGCTTGCCTGCGATGGCATCACCTCAGTCTGGCTGATGCACCGCGGCGTCTGCATCGCGGGCAAGCCCGACTCCCACAAGGGATCCGTGTTGTTAGCTGCCTTTGAGGCAGGTGCTCATAAAGGTTTTACGCGCATCGCCAGCCAACGCCTTGGTTTTCGCCGAGGCATTGCAGTCTTTCATTTTCTGCTGCTGCGGGGTCAGGGTCTTGGCATCGTTGGCAGCTGGCGCCGACAGGCAGGTCTTCATAAAGGCCTTGCGGTCATCACCTTTGAGCGTCTTGGTGGTGGCTTGTGCATTGCAGGTGGTCATTTTATTTTGCTGGGCTGTGGCAGCGAAGCCTTGGGAACACAGCAGCAGGCCCATCATCAACAACGGAATACGCAGCATCTTCATGGAGTTTTCTCCCTGTTACCGCACCAAAGGGGCACGGCCTACGCAGCAGTGTAGTCAAAACCTGTTACATCTTCAGCGTCCGCGAATATTCGACCGTCGGTACTGCTCCGGGGTGCAGCCGGCGTGACGCTGGAACATGGCGATAAACGCCGAGGCCGTGCTGTAACCCAAGTCAAAGGCTACGTGTTGCACGCTGCGGTCGCTGTCCAGGGCTTCGATGGCGGCAAGATAGCGCAGGCGCTGGCGCCATTCGCCGAAGCTGATGCCCAGCTCGCGCACAAATTGGCGTGCCAAGGTGCGCTCACTCACATGCACCTGCTCCGCCCACTGCGCCAGCGGGCGATTGTCGCCAGGGTCGGCCTGCATGCCTTCGAGCACGCCGAGCAGCCCGGGGTGGCGCGCGTAAGGCAGAAAGCAATCATGCATCGGTGCCTGTTTGAGCTGGTCCACCAGCACCTGGGCCAGGCGTATATCGGCCTCACTTTGAGGAACATTGACGTCACGCTGGGCAA
Source organism: Pseudomonas edaphica (assembly GCF_005863185.1). Taxonomy (GTDB): domain Bacteria; phylum Pseudomonadota; class Gammaproteobacteria; order Pseudomonadales; family Pseudomonadaceae; genus Aquipseudomonas; species Aquipseudomonas edaphica. Next base: position 11,577 of record NZ_VBVZ01000013.1, on the reverse strand, counting down.
AATCGCTGAGGATCGCCTTGAGAATGTCACTGATCGCCAAGGTGCACGGCGCCTGCGGGAGTTGCGCGCACAATGCCGGGGCCAGGCCCACGGAGCGATACACAATCGCCTGGGCGTTGTAGGAGCTGTGCTCGGTATTGGGTGGGATCCACACCGCGTACTGCGGAGGCGACATAAAGCGGCTGCCGGCCACCTCCATGCGCATCACGCCATTGGCCGAATAGTCCAGCGAGCCCCAGCCATGCCGGTGCGGCGTACACTCGGTGTCGGGCGCAAATTCGGAGTAGCGGAAGTAGACCGGACTCGGCAGGCTGCGAAAATCCGCGAGGCGTACGGTGTGTCTGGCCATATTGTCTGGATACAAAGGTCGGTTGTCTGGATCGCAGTATAGGCTTCTATCCAGACAGGGGGATAATCGCGGCTCATCAACACACCTGGTTTCTTTCGATGCAATACGCGTACCCCCTGCTGGCCATCTTTATCTGGGCCGGCAACACCGTGGTCAACAAACTGGCCGTGGGCTCGATCTTCCCCGCAGAAATCGGCTTTTACCGCTGGTTGCTGGCGGCATTGCTGTTTACCCCATTCATGCTCAAGCCGGTGCTGGCCAACTGGGCGCTGATCCGCCCGAACCTGGGCAAGATCTTCATCCTCGGCGTGCTGGGCATGGCGGTGTATCAAAGCCTGGCCTATTACGCCGCGACGCTGACCAGTGCCACCAACATGGGCATCATCCTGTCGCTGATGCCGTTGATGTCGCTGACCGCTGCCATCATCAGCCTCGGCCAACGCCTCACCTTCGGCGCGCTGACCGGCGCAGTGCTGTCGTTCGCAGGCGTTGTCGTAGTGGTATCAGCCGGCAGCCTCGGCGCGTTACTGCAACACGGGCTCAACCTGGGTGACGCCATGATGCTGTTCGCCACCCTGGCCTACGCGGTCTACAGCACCCTGCTGAAAAAATGGCATTTGCGCCTGCCGCCGCTGGTGTTGCTGTATTTGCAGATACTGGTGGCGGTGGTGGTGCTGTTTCCGCTGTTCCTGTTCTCGGCCAAGGCCGGCTTGGGCTGGGCGAATATCCCACTGGTGCTGTACGCGTGCCTGCTGGCGTCGATGCTGGCGCCACTGGCGTGGATGCACTCGGTGAAACACCTGGGGCCAAGCCGCACCACACTGTTTTTCAACTTGCTGCCGTTGATTACCGCATTGATTGCGGCGGTGGTGCTGAAGGAAAAACTGGCGATGTATCACTTGGTCGGCGGCTTGCTCACCTTGGGTGGGGTGATTTTGTCGGAGCGTTGGATTACGCCGGTGCGCCGTGAGGTTGGCGTCGCCTGACAGATCGCTATCGCAGGCAAGCCAGCTCCCACATTCGATCGGGTTCCAACTTTGGAATGGGGCCAACTGTGGGAGCTGGCTTGCCTGCGATGAACGATAACCCGGTCTCCCGGTTAAACCCCCGCCGCCTTCAGCCGCCGCGCATGCTCGACAAACAACCGAATCGGCTCGGAGCCATTGCCCACCAACCCCAAGGATTGGTTGACGATATCGAAGTGATCCAGGGCGTAGTCATCGCCGATGACCGTGCCCAGGTGCGAGCTGTAGCGCCCGACCATGCCGTCACACTGGCCCTTCTCGCGCACAAAGCTGCGGGCGAACAACCGGCAACTGCGATTCGTGCCGTCCAGCAGGTTGCGCCCACGATCGGTCTTGCCCGGCTGCAAGGTGCCGGACCACGAGTAATAACGCACGCCATTGACCACTTCGGCGCCCTGCCCGCCCCAGGTAGCGGGCAGCCCTTGAGGATACTGGCGGTTAAACAACGCCACACCGGCACTGGTCAGCGAATGGTGCGAAGCCTCTAGATCGGCCTTGAAGCGCGGGCCGCGATAGCCGGTTTCCAGCAGGCCCATCACCCAGGCAACCAGGTGAAACACCGCGCTCATGAGCCTGCCTTTCACGCTGTCAGCCGGGTAATGGGCGTGGATATGGTCCGCCAGCTCCGAGCCATGGTTGGGGCCAGCCACCGACGTCACTGACGCCACCCACTCCGGGCGCCTGGCGGCGGCATAACGCGCGGTGAGCGCGCCCTGGCTATGGCCGATCAGGTTGACCTTGTCGGCGCCGGTCTCGCGACGAATCTGCGCAATGTGTACCAGCAACTGCTCGCCACGCACCTCGCTGGAATCCAGCGGCGCCACCTGAACGGCAAATACCTGCGCCCCACCCGCCCGCAGCGCCGGGACAATCCCGTACCAGTAAGGGAAAAAGCCTACGCGCACAAAGCCCAGCATGCCGGGTACCAGCACCAGGGGGTAACGCGTGGCGAGGGAATCGGGCATAGGGCGGACATCCTGGTAGGGGAAGCGATAACGCCATCCTAGACCAACCGACATGACTGCCCCATGACTGTGCCGTTTAGAAATTCCCGGCCAGATCGTGCAACTGGCGCTCGGCCTCTTCACAGGCGCGCAGGAACACACTTTTGTCCGATTCCTCACCCTCGGCGGCAATCACCTGAATGTCGTCGATACCGATGTAGCCCAGCACTGTGCGCAGGTGCGGGTCAGCGTGGTTCATCGCCTCGTTCTCGCCACCCGGGCCAAACCCATTGCCGCCTCGGCTGGTGATGATCAACGCGCGCTTGCCCTTGAGCAACGCCTGGTATTGCGCGTTGCCGTGGTTATCCAAGGTGATATCGAAGGTGAGGCCCATGCGCACAATCTGATCGATCCAGGCCTTGAGGCCGCTGGGTACGCCGAAGTTGTACAGCGGCATGGAGATGACCAGCAGCTCATGTTCGATCAGTTCGCCAACCAGTTGATCGCTCAGTTGCAGATCGGCCTTCATCACCTTCGGCAATGATTGCGGCTCAGGGTAGAAATTGGCCGCCACAAAGGCTTCGCTGACATGGGGAATGGCTGCGCGGCCGACTTCGCGGCGGGTCAGTTGGGCGCCGGGGTTAGCGGCTTGCCAGGCCTCCAGAAACGACTCGGCCAGACGCCGCGAGTGCGAACGTTCGCCACGCGGACTGGCATGAACAACAAGCATTTTTTTCATCTGTTAAGCCCTTCACGGAGTAGACTCAAGCAACCTGGATGGTCACCCTTTCTGCCATTCAATCTAGAGCTGTGGGTGCTCACCGACAAATGAGCAATAGTTAATCCGGATGAACTCAATTCATCCATGGAGTTGAGATGTTTGCCTCGCTGCCGCTTACTGCCCTGCGCACTTTTGAATCCGCATCGCGCCTGCTGAGTTTCAAGGCGGCGGCTGAGGAACTGTCGGTGACCCCCACGGCGGTGTCGCATCAGATTCGCTCGCTGGAAACCTGGCTGGGCGTGCCGTTGTTCGAGCGCCTGCCGCGCCGGGTGCGCCTGACCGACAGCGGCGAGCGGCTGTTTCGCAGTCTGCATGGCGCTTTGCTGGAGGTGGCCCAGAGCCTCGACACCTTGCGCCCACAACGCAGCACCGGGCACCTCACCGTCTCGACCACGCCCGCCTTTGCAGCGTTATGGCTGGTGCCACGGCTGGGGCGTTTCTACGCCGCTCATCCGGATATCAACCTGCGCCTGGACACCCAATGTGAGGTGGTCGACCTGCAACAGGACGCCAGCGTCGACCTGGTGATTCGCTACAGCCTGGGCGATCACCCCCATCTGTACGGCCAATGTTTGTTCGACGAGTGTTTTGCGGTGTACGGCTCGCCCGAGCAGGTCGCGCGCGCCAGTACCCAGGTACCGACCCTTATCAGTGTGCGCTGGCACAACTCCGAACTGTACGCCCTGGGCTGGCAAGCCTGGTGTGACAAAGCAGGTGAAGCTTGGCTTGGCCTGGGTCCGTTGCGCGAATACGACGAGGAACACTACGCACTGCAGGCGGCGATTGCCGGGCAGGGATTGGTGCTGGCGAGCAATATCCTGGTGTCCGAAAGCGTTGCCAGCGGTCTGCTGGTGCCCTATCGGCCGCAGGTCAGTGTGGGCGGTGCCGGCTATAGCGCGCTCTGTGTGCCGGGCCGTGAGCGGCATCCGCCGGTGCGGGCATTTTTCCAGTGGGTGCGGGAGGAAGCCAGGCTGTCCGGTCAGGCGGTGTGAAATCCGATAAAACTTTTTGCGCTGCCCGGGACTCACAACTTGGAGTGATCACGCCGACAGAGCGTGGCGCAAAACCGGATTAGCACCAGGAGATTGAGATGACCCAAGCAAACTTGACCGACGTTGCAACCCTGCGCAGCCGCGCCCGCCAGCACGTCGAGAACGGTGCCGTGACCGAAGGCTACGACGCCGACCGTGAGGAAATTATCCGCCTGCTCAATGAGTCGCTGGCCACTGAACTGGTCTGCGTGTTGCGCTACAAGCGTCACTACTTCATGGCCAGCGGCCTGAAAGCCAGTGTCGCGGCCGATGAGTTCCTGGAGCACGCCACCCAGGAAGCAGAACACGCCGACAAACTGGCCGAACGCATCGTGCAGTTGGGCGGTGAGCCGGAGTTCAACCCCGACCTGCTGTCGAAGAACTCCCACGCTCAATACGTGGCCGGCAACACCCTGAAGGAAATGGTCTACGAAGACCTGGTGGCCGAGCGGATCGCGGTGGACAGCTATCGCGAAATCATCCAGTACATCGGTGATAAAGACCCGACTACACGTCGAATCTTCGAAGACATCCTGGCCCAGGAAGAAGAACACGCCGATGACATGGCGGATATTCTGCAGGACCTGTAACGCGCTTCACCGCTGAACCCCATGTGGGAGCGGGCTTGCCCGCGATAACAATCTAACAGTCAGTGCCTGTATCGACTGTTACAGCGCTATCGCAGGCAAGCCAGCTCCCACATTTTTTTGCGCCGGGTCCTGATCGTTCCCACGCTCCGCGTGGTAATGCATCCAGTGACGCTCTGCGTCACATCCCCTCTAGGAGCGGACGCTTTACTTAACGGTTTTCGGCGCCTTGCCTTCCTTCATCTGTTGCAGCAACGGTGCGCACTGGTTGGGCTCATCCCCGCTCGGAGCGACCAACGCCAGCAACCCGGCAGCCGGGCCGGCGATCACACCCAGCGCGACCATGCCGGCACCCCGCAACATCAGCGGCACGGCCTTTACACCCGCATTAGGCTTGATAAACGGGCCATTGACGTACAACGGTGAACGCAGGGAGAACAAGCGAAAGCCCTTGGACTCTGGCGTGATGGTCAAGTCCAACTGCTCGGTCGCCATGTTCGCCGTGCCATCGATATAGATAATCGCGTTCTCGGTATCGAACACAAACAGCCGCGTCGTCGCCAAACCCGTCTTGATGCCAAAGTCTGCCGCCGCGCAGTTGATCTTCACTTCCTTGTCGCCAAACAAGCGGCCGACCACGTAGTTGCCCACGTTGAGCCCGGCAATTTCCATCAGGCCGCGGCTGATGGCGCCGTCATTGATCAGCATTTTCAGGTCACCGTTGGAGGTGCCCAACAAGGCCGCCACGGAGTTGCCGCGCCCGGAAATATCAGCGTCGCCGTTGAGCTCACCAAAGCTGGTCTTCATCGGTTCGAACGTCGGGAACAACTGCTTGAGCTTGAAGTTACGCGCGGTCAGCTTGGCGCGGCCTTCCATCGGCGTGATGCGCCCGTTCAAGCGAATCTGCGCATCCAGCTTGCCACCCGCCACGCCAAAGCGCAGGGGTTGCAGGCTCAGCTCGCCATCGTTGAGAACCAAGTGGGTGTAGAGGTCGGTGAACGGCAAGTCGGCGCTGTGCACGATACGTTTGCCGGTGAATTCCACGTCGGCGTCCATGTCGCGCCAGCGCTCGGTGTGGAACTCTTCCACCGGCAGCACTTTGGTCGCCGGTTGCTTGCTCTCGCCACCACGGGCCTTTTGCTTGGCGTTGGAGTCGGCACCGATCAACGGTGCAAGGTCAGTCATCAGCAGTTGGTTGGACACCAGCGTACCGCTGAGCTTGGGGCGTGGCTGGCTGGCGACGTAGCTGAGGTTGCCGTGGATATCACTGTTGCCGATCTTGCCGTTGAAGTTTTCATAGGTGAATGACGCGCCGCTGGCCTCATGCAGCTTGGCGATCAGATGGCCGTCGGTGGAATAGGCCGGAGAATCGGGCAGCGTCACGCCGGTCAGCGGGTAAAGGTTGCCCAGGCTACTACCGGACAGTTTCAACCGCAGGTCCAGGGCGCCAAGGTTCAGCGGATCGGTCAGGGTGCCGGCCAGTGCGATGCTGGTGTCGGCGATTTTCACTTGCGCTTGCAGCGGGAACGGCTTGGCCGCGTCCTGCAAGGCCAACAGCCCGCCTATCTTGCCGGTGCCATCGAGTTTCTGGCCGTGGTACTGGCCTTTGACCTTGAGGCCGAATGCGTAGTCCTGCGGCGCCGAGCCTTTTTCCAGGGCCTTCTTGGCATCCGCGTCGCCGACGATTTCACCGAAGGGAATCGGCTTGCCAAGCAGGTCGATGATCACATCCAACTGGGTCTTGAGGGTTTGGTCGTCGAGGGTCACGTGGCCCTTGTCGAAGCCGATGGAGCCGATGTCCACCACCCAGCTGGAAGGCTCGGCGTTGGGGTCTTTGGGGTCGAACTTGAAGGTCCAGTTGGCGCGACCGTCGGCAAGGCGCTGCAAGTCGGCGCTTGGCTCGGTGAGGTCGATACGCGGGATCACCACGCGCTGAGCCAACAGCGCCAGGGGCGAGATGCGCAGCTCAACGCGTTTGAGCGTGACCATCTGCGGTTTTTTTGACCAGTCCGGGTTGCCCAGGGTCAGGTCTTCGGCAATCACGTGCGGCCACGGCACCCAGGCACGCCAACCGCCTTCATCGGCCTCGCGCGCCCACACCACGGCGAGGTTGCCATTAATGGCAAACGGGCGATGCAATTCTTCGGAGACCTTGGCATTGAGCGGCGGCTTGATGCGGTTCCAATCAAAGAACACCAGCACCAAGACCACGATAGCGATTAACACAGCGAAGCTGGCGCAGCTCCAAACCACGATTTTACGAGTGCGCGTCATTGCACAGGACTCCTCAACACAGATAGCAAAACTAAAGCTTATAAGGCTACGACTGGCAAACCGCCGGGGGGTTTAACCCGATCAGCGATTTAGTCGCAAAAAGCCACATTCCTGATCGACCAGACAGTTTTCATCATCGACAGCGCACCATTGTTACCCAGGTTCGTGTCGAAAATACCCACCACGGTGCAAAAGCGCGGGCTTGAGAGGCGCGTTCTAGAGCCTCTGCGGGGAACAATCAATTCTGTTGATTATTACCATTGTGTTTATGAACTTTTATATCGACTTCTCGAGAGTAACATTAGCCCTGTACCCACTTTATCGCCCTCCCAAGGAGCAACCCATCATGAAACGCCAAATACTCGCTACTGTTCTGCTGTCGGTCCTGGCTTCCAGCGCATTTGCCCTGCCAGCCGCTGAACAAGCTACCCCACAGAACAAAGCTCAAGCCGTTCAGTCGAGCCAGACCCTGGCCCGCAGCGGTTCGCAAGAAGACGAAAACCGTGACTACGCCAAAGGCGCCGTTGCTGAAAACGGTCGCAACCGCCTGGAAGAGAAAGGCCTGGTAGAAGGTGGCGCTGAACAAGCCAACAAACGTGCTTACACCGAAGGCGTTGCTGAAGGTGGCCGTGATCGTCTGGAACAAAAAGGCCTGGTAGAAGGCGGTGCTGAGCAAGCCCACAAACGCGCTTACACCGAAGGCGTTGTTGAAGGCGGTGCTGACCGTCTGCAAGAACTGCATCAAGCACAGAGCTAACCCCGTGGTGGCCGAGAAAAAAGCCCGATCTGAAGATCGGGCTTTTGCTTTTATCTGACGCTTATCTGAACTGCATCACACCCCAACATCCCGCCAAGTTCGACGTAGCTGAAGCTGTTTTGCTAGAGTGCGTCGCTGTACTTGCCGACAAAGCCCGCCCGCCGATGCTGCCCCGCGCCGAACAGAAGCAACAGACCCGCCTCGCCTTGATGGACGCAGCCCGCCATCTGATGGAGTGTGGCCGTGGGTTCGGCAGCCTGAGCCTGCGCGAAGTGGCCAAGACCGCCGGGATTGTGCCGACCGGGTTCTATCGTCACTTTGAGGATATGGACCAGCTGGGGCTCGTGCTGGTCAGTGAAGTCGGCCAGACCTTCCGCGCCACCATTCGCCTGGTCCGTCACAACGAGTTCGTGATGGGCGGCATCATTGATGCCTCCGTGCGGATCTTTCTGGACGTGGTTTCAGCCAACCGTTCGCAATTCCTGTTCCTGGCCCGCGAACAATACGGTGGCTGCCTGGCCGTGCGCCAAGCCATCGGGGCGCTGCGTGAAGACATCACCAGCGACTTGGCTGCCGACCTTACGTTGATGCCCAAGCTCCAGCACCTGGATGCCGACGGCTTACATGTGATGGCCGACCTGATCGTCAAGAGTGTGTTCGCCACCCTGCCCGACATCATCGACCCACCGGCCCAGGCCCTGCCTGCCCACCTTACGCCCCAGGCGAAAATCACCCAGCAACTGCGCTTTATCTTTATCGGCCTCAAGCATTGGCAAGGGCTGGGCAGCACCGAATAAGCCCGGTCAGCCCGCCGTGTGGAAGCGCTTGGCGGTGGTGTAGTGCTTTTTCCAGTAGCTGTTGCTCAATGAATCGATACGCACGCGTTTGCCGGTGCTGGGCGAGTGGATGAATTTGCCCTTGCCGATATAAAGGCCGACATGGCTGACCTGTCCGCGCCCATTGCCTTTGAAAAATACCGCGTCGCCGGGCTTGAGCGCCTCGCGCTGAACAGTCGCGGCGCTTGATCGATGCATTTCTGTGGTGGTGCGCGGCAGGCGGATATTGGCTTCGGTCTTGAACAGGTAGACCAGGAAGCTGCTGCAATCAAACCCCTGGTTAACCTTGGTACCGCCGCTTTTATACGGCGTGCCGAGCAACTCATGGGCACGATCGATCACGTTGTCGATGGTGGCGGAAGGTTCGAAGGCCACAGGCGCTTTTAAATTGGCCGAGGCCGGTATGACGGCGCAGGACAAGCTGAGAATAAGTGAAACCAAAAATACTTTGAACATGATCGGCGTCGCAGTGGATTAAACACGGCGCACATCGTAATGAAACAGCGCGTAACTTTTTGAACGGCAAATCCTTCAATCACGTAGGACAAATCCGAGAAAAATCCAGTGCGAAACAGATGAAGGAAATTTCATCCTTTACGCAACGGTTCTCAACGAAAAGCGCCCCTATCCGGTGCTATAAATCCAATAGCGCACCAATTTGAAGCGCGACAGCCATTGGCTGACGCCCTATTCGGTGGCATGTCCGTGCTTGCCTACAGGGATTTCCCGCCCATACACACGGTTGGCAAGCCCCTTGCTCTAGCTCATTTATCGCTCATAGCTGGAAGCCTCCTGATGCTGGTGATCCACCGCCGAATCGCCCCCCAAGCCCTCTGGGCCGCCGAACTGCTGCTGAACTTCGAAGCCCGCAGCAAAAGCCGCCTGCGCTGTTTCAGTGCCGACGGCGAAGACGTCGGCCTGTTTCTGGAGCGTGGCCAGCCGCCGCTGCACGATGGCGAATGCCTGCAAGCGGAAGACGGGCGCGTGGTACGCGTGGTCGCCCGCCCTGAACAGCTGCTGCACGTGACCTGCAGCAACGCCTTTGAACTGACCCGCGCGGCGTATCACCTCGGCAACCGCCATGTGGCCTTGCAAGTCGGCGACGGCTGGCTGCGCCTGCTCGATGACTACGTACTCAAAGCCATGCTCGAACAGCTCGGCGCCACCACGCAAACCCTCGAGGCTCCGTTCCAGCCGGAACACGGTGCCTATGGCGGTGGCCATCATCATTCGCGTCATGGCGATGAAGACTTCAATTACCCGCCCAAACTGCACCAGTTCGGCGTGCGTCTATGAACCCAGCCTGGGCGCTGTTGCGTCTGGCCAGTCCGCAATTGCCGATTGGTGGCTACAGCTATTCCCAAGGCCTGGAGATGGCGGTGGAGAACGGCCGCGTCAATGATGCAGCCAGCGCCCGGCGCTGGATCAGCGACCAGTTGCTGCTCAACCTCGCCCGTTTTGAAGCGCCGCTGTTGCTCGCCCATTGCCGCGCCGCCGCCGAACAGGATTGGCCGCATTTGGCGCAGCTGTGCGAAGAGCACCGCGCCAGCCGCGAGACCCGCGAGCTGTATCAGGAAAGTCGCCAAATGGGCTATTCCCTGCAACAGCTGCTCAACGGTTTACCGGAGCTGGACGACGCCGCGCGCCACTTTCTGGCCCAACGTGATGAACCCCACCTGGCCCTGGGCTGGGCTTTGGCCGCCCGCGCTTGGCATATCAACCCCGATGACGCCCTGGCCGCGTGGCTGTGGAGCTGGCTGGAAAACCAATTGGCGGTGCTGATGAAAACCCTGCCGCTGGGTCAGCAAGCCGCCCAACGCCTGACCAGCCAATTGCTGCCCCTGTTGCAACAAGCCCAGCAGGACGCGGCACGCATCGACCCTCCCCATTTCGGCAGCGCCGCGTTCGGCCTGTCCCTGGCGTGTATGGCCCATGAGCGCCAATACAGCCGCCTGTTCCGTTCCTAGGAGACCTACATGAACACACAACCTTTGCGTGTCGGCATCGGCGGCCCAGTGGGCTCCGGCAAGACCGCCCTGACCCTGGCGCTGTGCCTGGCGCTGCGCGACCGCTACAACCTGGCGGTGGTCACCAACGATATCTACACCCGCGAAGACGCGGATTTTCTGGTGCGCAACCAGGCACTGGCGCCCGAGCGCATCATCGGCGTGGAAACCGGCGGCTGCCCGCACACGGCGATTCGTGAAGATGCCTCGATCAACCTCGAAGCGGTGGACCAACTCAACCGCCGCTTCCCCGGCCTGGACCTGATCCTGGTGGAGTCCGGCGGCGACAACTTGTCGGCCACGTTCAGCCCGGAACTGTCAGACCTGACCATCTACGTGATCGATGTGTCTGCCGGTGACAAGCTGCCGCGCAAGGGCGGGCCCGGTATTTGCAAATCCGACTTGCTGGTCATCAACAAGATCGACCTGGCGCCCCTGGTCGGCGCCTCGCTGGAACTGATGAACAGCGACACCACACGCATGCGCAACGGTAAGCCCTTTGTGTTCAGCAACCAGAAAACCGGCATCGGCCTGGATGAAATCGTCGCCTTTATCGAACGTCAGGGTTTGCTGACTGCAGCCTGATCACACCCCCAAAAGGAGCCTGTATGGGACTCAACAAAATTCTTGCAACCGCCGCCCTGCTGCTGGCACCGGCCCTTGCCTTCGCTCACCCCGGGCATGGCGATAATGTTCTGGTGGCCGGTATCAGCCACCCATTGGGCGGTATTGATCATTTACTGGCCATGGTCGCGGTTGGGTTGTGGGCCGCGCAGCAACAAGGCAAGGCGCGCTGGGCACTGCCTTGCGCGTTTGTCGGCACCATGCTGGTGGGCGGCCTGCTCGGCTTTGAAGGCCTGGAACTGCCGGCGCTGGAAAGCGGGATTGCTGCCTCGGTACTGGCGCTGGGCTTGGCGGTAGCGCTGGCAGTGCGGCCGCCGTTGTTTGTGGCGGTGGCGGCGACGGCGTTGTTTGCGTTGTTCCACG